>NZ_AVOF01000928.1:0-574 GCF_000465935.2 Pseudomonas sp. EGD-AK9 | reverse complement strand
GATATCCGGAGCGTCCATCATATTGACATGCTGAACCTCTCTTTCCCCTCCTGCTTTTCCAGCGATTAAATTGGCGTTTTCAAAAGCCGGTATTTTCATCACATCAAAAATATTCATAGCGCATTCTCCTTTTCTATAAAAACATTGGTTAAGGTGAATAATTTTCAATAGGAATTCTAGCGGTTTTGCTGATGTAATACGATCATAGTAGCAGTAAACTGTTGAAAATAGAACTGGTTGTGTTACATAAACTGACATGAAAAATCGTCATCCTGACATGGGGGGATCAATATGGCTTACGATATGGTGATAAAAGGTGCGAAGGCAGTTACGCCAGATGGCGTTATAGAAGCTGAGATTGCAGTTCAAAACGGTGTCATTGCCGAGATAGGTTCTGACATTGAAGCAAGCGGGACGGAAATCATCCAGGCAGACGGGAAATACGTGTTTCCTGGTGTGATAGACTGCCATGTTCATTTTAATGAACCGGGCAGGGAGGATTGGGAGGGGTTTGAAACAGGTTCTCAAATGATGGCCGCAGGCGGTTGCACCACCTATTTTGATATGCCGCTCA
>NZ_AVOF01000927.1:0-577 GCF_000465935.2 Pseudomonas sp. EGD-AK9 | reverse complement strand
AAATCCGGATATCCCGACGCCAACAACTCCTCCAATCATAATGCTTGAAATGACAAGTCCCTCCATAAACGGACTCAGGCTGTATAAATCTTTCAGAAAACCGATGGCGCCAGAAATCACTGCCGTGTCATAGCCATACAATAAGCCGCCAAGCCCCGCCGCACATGAGATCAAAATGACAAATCCCATAGAATGGCTTCGTGTTACAGGAACATTTGGTTCTAATTGAGTTGGAGTATTCTTCATTTCCCTGCCCTCCCGAATGTTGAGTAAAGCGTTTACATTATGTTTTTCAATTGTACGTACTTATATTAAAATTTAACGAAAATTACATTTAATTAGTACGTACAAATATAGAATAATCTTGTTTGCATTTTCTGTCAATGTTTTCTTACAAAGAACGCTGTGATATACTGAAATTTGTCCGTATACATTTTGGAGGAATGGATATGTTACCAAAATACGCGCAAGTAAAAGAAGAAATCAGTTCATGGATTAATCAAGGCAAAATACTGCCCGATCAAAAAATCCCTACCGAAAACGAATTAATGCAGCAATTCGGCGTCAGCCGGCATAC
>NZ_AVOF01000926.1:0-577 GCF_000465935.2 Pseudomonas sp. EGD-AK9 | reverse complement strand
TTTTAACTTGATTTCAACCATATACAGAGAACGCACAGCGGCTGATCTAAAAAGCAGAATCGATCACGTGCTGCTCAACGGCCAAAAAACAGAAATAGTAGAGCTTGCCATTGACGGTGCGACCGTCACCGTTCTGACAAAACGTGAGGAAGACATCAAGCATATCGAAACGGTACAAATTTTTGACGAGCTGGGCAACGTCATTACAGAGAGAAAGACTGACCTGGACGTCAGCGAAAACAGAACACTCGATTTCAGATTTACTTTTGAGGTGGTGTAAACATGGCATACGAAGAAAAAACAGACTGGCTTCCGGACGACCCAATCAACGAAGATGACGTCAACCGCTGGGAAAAAGGCATAAAAGACGCCCACACCGACCTGGCCGCCCACAAAAACGACATGAACAACCCCCACAACACAACAAAGGCGCAAATCGGGCTGGGGAACGTGGATAATGTGCAGCAGGCGGCGAAGAAGGATTTTGACAAGCATGAGCAAGATCAGGTGCGGCATGTTACAGAGGAAGAGCGAGAGAAATGGAACAAAGGTCAATTATCTAAGATTACAAAAGATG
>NZ_AVOF01000925.1:0-577 GCF_000465935.2 Pseudomonas sp. EGD-AK9 | reverse complement strand
CAAACGCTTTGCGCCGCGATGGAGTTCGCTCAGGATATCACTGTCAGCTGCTTTCAGGACGGTGAGATTGTCCGCTGCACCGGGAAGATCTGCCGGTATGAAGAGTTTGAAAAAGCAGTATGGATAAAAGGAGACGAGGATCAGCTTTATAAGCTGAGACTTGATCAAGTGCTTGATATTGTGCTGTAAAGTCTCTCCTCCTGCTTGGGGGAGAAATAGGCTAAAATGATGAAACATTGTTCCCTCGGCAGTCTGGAAACGTATGATAAAGGAAAGAAGGCATTTACAATTCCAGTCAGGCAAAATATAATTTTTATATTGTGAGAAAAAGAGCTGACATTCGTTTTGCCAGACGGAGGGAGATCAAATCGTAATGGATATTCGAACAATCACGTCTTCAGATTATGAAATGGTAACGTCTGTACTGAATGAATGGTGGGGCGGCAGACAGCTGAAAGAAAAATTGCCGAGACTATTTTTTGAGCATTTTCAGGACACAAGCTTTATTACATCCGAACATAACAGCATGACGGGATTTTTAATCGGATTTCAATCGCAATCGGATTCTGAAACGGCG
>NZ_AVOF01000924.1:0-578 GCF_000465935.2 Pseudomonas sp. EGD-AK9 | reverse complement strand
TACCTCACTTTCTCCTAATCGGCACCAGATGTTAAAAATGATGAAATAAAATCGGCCACCCGCTCTGAAGATTTGCCGTCCTGATGGGTGATAAATGCCTGTGAAAAATCTTCAATACGTTTCGTATCAGCCCCGTGATCACTCTCGATATCGTGTACAAGCGATAGAACGTCTTTCGAAATCGGCCCGGGTACAAACGATTCAAACGGGTAGTAGAAATCACGTTCTTCCAAGTAGTCTTCTAAATCCGGACAGTAAAAATACATCGGACGTTTCAGCAGGCTGTACTCGAAAATAACTGAAGAATAATCGGTTATCAGCCCATCAGAGATTGCCATCAAATCGTACAAAGAGTACGAATCAGTTAAATCCAGCACAAAATCATCCTCTTCCGTGTGCGCATGCTTGCGCATATACGGATGAAGATGGAGGATCACGACATAATCTTTATGGTTTAGCGCCGATTTTAATTGTAGCAGATCAAGCGGTGTAGCGTCTCCCACTTGATGATGTCCGCTGCCTCGAAAAGTAGGAGCATACAAAAGCTTTTTCTTATGCTTAAGTTCTGGATAAACCTG
>NZ_AVOF01000923.1:0-580 GCF_000465935.2 Pseudomonas sp. EGD-AK9 | reverse complement strand
GAGGATATCTATCGTCTTGTTCAGGAACGGACGAAAGACCGCCCGAAATTTGTTTTACATGACGGACCTCCGTATGCAAACGGCGACATCCATATGGGCCATGCGCTTAACAAGATTTTGAAAGACTTCATTGTCCGTTATAAATCAATGAGCGGCTACAACGCACCGTATGTGCCGGGCTGGGATACACACGGATTGCCAATTGAAACAGCTCTGACAAAAAACAAAAAGGTCAACCGCAAAGAAATGTCAGTAGCGGAATTCCGCAAACTATGCGAAGAGTACGCTTGGAAGCAAATCGAGGGACAGCGTGAGCAATTTAAACGTCTTGGTGTTCGCGGTGACTGGGAAAACCCATATGTGACATTAAAACCGGAATACGAAGCGCAGCAAATCCGCGTATTTGGTGAAATGGCAAAACGAGGCTACATTTACAAAGGCCTTAAACCGGTTAACTGGTCACCTTCAAGTGAGTCTGCTCTGGCTGAAGCCGAGATCGAATATCAAGACAAACGTTCAGCATCAATTTACGTCGCTTTTGGTGTAAAAGACGGAAAAGGCGTTCTTGAAAACGGCGAGC
>NZ_AVOF01000922.1:0-579 GCF_000465935.2 Pseudomonas sp. EGD-AK9 | reverse complement strand
CGGACTGTTCATTACCTGAAGTTGCAACGTATCCACCTCACAAAGTTATAAACTGATCGAAAATTGCATCTAATTGAACTTTACCGGAATACTAGGCTTAAGTAAAATATATTTACATGATGATAACTATTAAGAATCCTAATGATAAAACGGCTATGCTTCATGTAAATAGAAAAAAGAGAAGGACTCCCTTCTCTTCATTCAGCAATCTGATATAAGTGAGGCGGCACAGCGGTTACAAACGGACTGGCTTCACCTGTATAAAATACCGCCAGCATGTGCATCGCACGGGTGCACGCAGTATATAAAAGCCTGCGGTCGTGCTCTGTATGATAGTGTTCTTCAGATGCATCATAGACAAGCACTGCGTCAAATTCAATTCCCTTCGCTAAATACACCGGAATCACGCAAACACCCTTTTGGAATGGTTGATTTTCTTTATGAATCAGGCGAACATCTGTATATTCACTCATGTGGGCGTGCGCCTGTATGCATTGCTGCGCAGTCTTGCAGATGACGGCTATTGTTTCGTGCCCTTTTTTCTTGAGCCGGCCAATTTCTTGCGCGAGCTTTTGGCAA
>NZ_AVOF01000921.1:0-581 GCF_000465935.2 Pseudomonas sp. EGD-AK9 | reverse complement strand
GCCGTTTCTTTCACACCCGCAGCCGCATCATCCGCCGCATAACCTGATCAGCTTTTTAGGGATTTCATATTTAACCTTTAAAGGCGTTCAGCTGATTATGGAAGCAAGAGACGGACTGCTGAAAGAACAGCTGCCATTGCACCGCCTGCTGTATTTCATCCTGTTTTTCCCGACGATTTCCTCCGGCCCGATCGACAGATACCGCCGGTTCGTCAAGGATGAACAGAAGGCTTGGACGAAAGAAGAATACGCCGACCTGTTGTATACGGGAATCCATAAAATCTTCATCGGTTTTCTGTATAAATTTATTATCGGCTACGCGATCAATACGTACTTCATCATGAATCTTCCCGCAATCACGCACAATAAGATTCTTGGGAACCTGCTGTACATGTACGGCTACAGCATGTATTTATTCTTTGATTTCGCCGGCTACACGATGTTTGCCGTCGGGGTCAGCTACATTATGGGCATTAAATCACCAGAAAACTTTAATAAACCATTTATCAGTAAAAATATTAAAGATTTCTGGAATCGCTGGCATATGTCTCTGTCATTTTGGTTCAGAGATTATGTGTTTA
>NZ_AVOF01000920.1:0-584 GCF_000465935.2 Pseudomonas sp. EGD-AK9 | reverse complement strand
CTACTCCCCGTTTTGGTAAAAAAAGATCAACCGGTCGAACCATCCGCCTTTTTCATCCTGATCCATTTCAACAACTTTTACAGCGGAGCCTTCCGGTTTATCATACCGATGATAGTTTTCATACTCTTGATTCACCCATATCATAGCATAATAGAACAAAGCGGTAAAACCGGTAAACAGGATGAAAACTTTCAATGCATCGACAGCTGTTTTCAGGAATCTTCCCATGTCCTAATCGATCCTTTCCCTATGGTTCCAGTTATATAAACCATATGCCAAATCAGAAAGGTTTTATACATAGAAACAGCAAAAAACCCTTTCCCCATGAGAAAAGGTTCGCGCTCGGCACCGTCTATTCAGTTTCTTTTCCGTTACAGCGGTGGCAAATGCCGTGAAACGTCAATCTATGATCTTTAATCTTAAATTTCCAATCACGTTCAATGATTTCTTCCACGTCTTCAAGCAAATCTTCTTCAATTTCATCAACGGCTCCGCACTCCATGCACACCAAGTGGTGATGAAAGTGAGCTGCGCCCTCTTTCCGAAGGTCGTAACGGGACACACCGTCTCCAAAGTTAATTTTA
>NZ_AVOF01000919.1:0-585 GCF_000465935.2 Pseudomonas sp. EGD-AK9 | reverse complement strand
CCAGCATCAGCTGCGACACGCGCAGGCCGTGCCGACGGCACAGCTGCAGCAGCTCGGCGCCGCTGGAAAATCGTAGGGCAGCGCGGTGTGGTCCTGTCCAGCGCGCCGGTGGCGGCCTGCGCGGCATCGACGACGAAACCGCCGCCCACCGAGTAGTAGGTGTCGCTATGCAGCTCGCCGCCCTCGCCCTCGGCCACCAGGGTCATGGCGTTGGGGTGGTAGGGCAGGTTCTCCTCCAGCAGGCGCATGTCGCGCGCCCAGTCGAAGGCGATCGGCAGGCAGCCGTCGAGCAGCAGCTCGCCGCGCTCGAGCAGCGTGGCGATGCGCGGGGCGATCTGCGCCGGGTCGATGCGATCCGGCCACTCGCCCATCAGGCCCATGATCACCGCACGGTCGCTGCCGTGGCCGACGCCGGTGGCCGACAGCGAGCCGTACAGGCGCACTTCGATGCGCCACACCCGCGCCAGCAGCTGGCGCTCGCGCAGCGCCTCGACGAACAGCGCGGCGGCGCGCATCGGCCCCACGGTGTGCGAGCTGGACGGCCCGATGCCGATCTTGAACAGGTCGAATACGCTGATGGCCACG
>NZ_AVOF01000918.1:0-13966 GCF_000465935.2 Pseudomonas sp. EGD-AK9 | reverse complement strand
ACAGCGCCGCGGTCGCCCGCGCCAAGGCCGCGCTCGACCAGCTCGACATCCAGGAAGGCCTGGACGAACTGGAAGGTTCCGCCGCCCGCGTACAGGTCGACCAGAAGCGCATGATCAACGCCCGCGCCGACCTCAACCAGCTGGTGCCCTTCAAGTACGACTGGGCCTGGCAGAAATACCTCGACGGCTGCGCCAACCACTGGATGCCGCAAGAGGTCAACATGAACGCCGACATCGCCCTGTGGAAGAGCGCCGACGGCCTCACCGAGGACGAGCGCCGCATCGTCATGCGCAACCTCGGCTTCTTCTCCACCGCCGACTCCCTGGTGGCCAACAACCTGGCCCTGGCCGTGTACCGCCTGATCACCAACCCCGAATGCCGCCAGTACATCCTGCGCCAGGCCTTCGAAGAGGCGATCCACACCCACGCCTACCAGTACTGCATCGAATCGCTGGGCATGGACGAAGGCGAGATCTTCAACATGTACCACGAGATCCCGAGCGTGGCGAAGAAGGCCAGCTGGGGCCTGAAGTACACCCGCGCCATCTCCGACCCGCAGTTCAACACCGGCACCGTGGAGACCGACAAGGAACTGCTGCGCAACCTGATCGCCTACTACTGCGTGCTGGAAGGCATCTTCTTCTACTGCGGCTTCACCCAGATCCTCTCCATGGGCCGCCGCAACAAGATGACCGGCGTCGCCGAGCAGTTCCAGTACATCCTGCGCGACGAATCCATGCACCTGAACTTCGGCATCGACGTGATCAACCAGATCAAGATCGAGAACCCGCACCTGTGGGACGCGCAGATGAAGGACGAAGCGACCCAGATGATCCTGCAGGGCACCCAGCTCGAGATCGAATACGCCCGCGACACCATGCCGCGCGGCGTACTGGGCATGAACGCGGCGATGATGGAGGACTACCTCAAGTTCATCGCCAACCGCCGCCTGACCCAGATCGGCCTGAAGGAAGAATACCCGGGCACCAGCAACCCCTTCCCGTGGATGAGCGAGATCATGGACCTGAAGAAGGAGAAGAACTTCTTCGAGACGCGAGTGATCGAGTATCAGACTGGTGGGGCGTTGAGCTGGGATTGATGGCTCGCTGACATCAGAGTAGATTGACCCTACACCTGCCAGGGATGTTGGGAATGAAGCTGAATAAAAAGCCCCGCCTAGTGCGGGGTTTTTTATGGGCGAGGAATATATGCTTACTGAAAAACATTACGCATATGTCGACGAGTCGGGAAATACAAGCTTAAACACAGAGAAGGACGGAACATCAGAATACTATGTAGTATGCGCAGTAATTAGCTCAGAACACAATTTAAAGCAAAATGAAAAAATTGCTGAAACAATAAGAGAAAGACACTTCAAAACAAGCGAAATAAAATCAAGCAACGTCAGACACAAAAGCCATAACCGCAGAAAGCAAATACTAGAAGACCTAGCCAAGCTAGAAATAAGGCTCGAAGTTATCGCAATAAACAAAGCCGAAATATACCCAGATAGCGGCCTTAAGCATAAAAGATCCTTCATAAAATATGGAACCAGCATACTATATAAAAACCTATACGAAACATATCCCACCATTGAGGTACTAGCTGATGAACATGGATCACCAGAATTCAAATCTTCGCTAGAAACGTACGTCAACAGGAAATTTGATTTAATCGACTCTACCTCAGCCTTCGGAACAGCAAAGAGCCATAACTCTATATTAATTCAAGTAGCAGACTTCTATGCGGGCACGATAGCGCACATATACGAAGAAAAATGCCCACCACATGTAGCTCTGGAGTATTTAGATCAAATCAGAGAAAAGCAGAGCTCGTTTATTGAGTGGCCAATCAGATACACATCACCTCCCCAATCTAAATCATCAAACCCCCAAGACCGAAAGGTATACGAAATCGCTATAAAAAGCGCATATGACTACCTTTCTAAAACACCAGAATCTGCTGATCAATCTAAAAGACTACAAACGGCGATACTGAAATTTTTGCTTTTCAAAAACACACTAGAAGGAATGTCCAACTATATAAGCACGGGAGAAATAGAGGATCACTTGAAAAGTATTGGACTCACCGACATCACGCAACAAATGCTACGCACTGGAGGAATTGCAAAACTTCGAGACGAAAGCGTCATAATTGCGAGCAGCCCTAATGGCTACAAAATACCAACATCTCTATCTGACATCCAAGACTACCTAAACAAAGTAACATCTCAAATAATTCCAATATTGGATCGCGTTAAAAAAATGCATAACCATTACCGCACCCAATCTGCTGGAACTCTTGAAATGATCAACAAAGACAGCGCAGGAGACCTATGCAGTTTAATAATAGCTAGCGACCCCGCATGGCAAAAAATCCAAGAGCAACTTATCAAAGATAAAAATTAAAGATTTCAAAACCTCCCCCTATGCTTCGAATTAAGGGTAATTGGGGACAGTCCACGATTTATCGGTTCCCTCCATTACCGGTTTCGCCCTTACGGCGAGTCACTTTCTCTTTGCTCGCGCAAAAGAGAAAGTAACCAAAGAGAAAGCGTGCCCGACATCCGGGTTTCGCTGCGCTCAACTCCCCTCGCTCCGGTGCTGTTCCGAGGGTCGTCGCGAAGGGCCATCCCTGGCCCATCACTCCTCGTTTGGCATCCATGCCAAACGCCCCTCTCCACAGCACCTCCACTCGGCCTCCTGACGGGATTCAGAGACCGAGTCGCCTAAGCTGTCCGTGTAGGAAAATCCAAAAAAGCAGAGCCAAAGCATTGCGGCTTCTTATGGTTCTGGAGCGCCAATCGTCACAGACGACGCCAAACGCCCCGTCAGCGAGTAGCCCGGATAACCGCTGATGGTGGATGAAAAAAGCGTCATCCACCCTACGGTCTGGACGCCCGAACGCGGGGTTGCGGTCCTGTAAGGTGGACAACGCGAAGCTTGTCCACCGTGATAACCAAACCACCTCCGGCAATAACTGTCGCATTCGGCTTTTGCTGTTCCATCCACGATCTCGCAGACGACGCCAAACGCCCCATCAGGAGGCCGAGTGGAATCGTTGTGTAAGGGGTTGAGCGGCATGGATGCCGCGAGAGCCGCGATGGGCCAGGGATGGCCCTTCGCGGCGGGCCTCTGGAGCAGCGATGGAGCGAGGGAACCCGACGAAGTCGGGCCGGATGCAAGGGGCAAGACCTCTTGGTTACTTCTGGGGCGTCTGCCAGAAGTAACCCGCCGTAAGGGCGGAACCGTTAGTCCAGACGATAAAGAAGTGGCGTATGTACACCGGGAGCGAGTAGCCCGGATAACCGCTGATGGTGGATGAAAAAAGCGTCATCCACCCTACGATCCAGACGCCCGAACGCGAGGTTACGGTCCTGTAGGGTGGACAACGCGAAGCTTGTCCACCGTGATAACCAAACCACCTCCGGCAATATCTGTCGCATTCGGCTTTTGCTGTTCCATCCACAATCTCGCAGACGACGCCAAGCGCCCCTTCAGGAGGCCGAGCGGAATCGTTGCGCAGGGGGTGAGCCGCATGGATGCGGCGAAAGGCGTAAAAGGCCAGGGACGGCCCTTTTACGCCGTCCCCGGAGCAACGATGGAGCGAGGAAACGGAGCGCAGCGGAGTAACAGCCGCAGGCTGGCCCGCAGGGTGAGCAAAGCGAGTCAAGTCCGGCGCAGCCAGACCCGAATGGCGGGGCTAGACCTGTTGGTTACTTTTGGCGGGGCCGGCCATCCGGGCGATGCCAAAAGTGACCCGCCGTAAGAGCGGAACCGTTAGTCCAGACGATAAAGAAGCGGCGTATGTACACCAAGCCGTCCCCACCTGGCCAATGGATATCAAAGTGATATCATCGCGCCGCGCTTTTACAGCGCCATCAAATAAACAAGGAAAAAGGAGTAAGCGCATGAAAGCGCAACGTATGTTGTTGGCCATGGGTCTGGTCGTTCTGTGTTCCGGCTGCGCAAGTGGCTTGAACTCCCAGCAGAAGACAGAGCTGCGCCAATACGAAGCTCGCGGGCAGGCGGTTCAGGAAAAGAACCCGGGCACCGCTGCCGCTCTTGGTTTGCTGCCCGGTGGCGGCTCCTTCTATGGCCGCGAATATGGGCTGGGCGTGGTCAACCTGCTGTTCTGGCCGCTGTCGATCCTGTGGGACCCGGTCAGCGGTTACGACGCATCCGAAACGATCAATTACCATGCCACCAAGGCGCATGTCGCCAAGCTGCAGGATCGCGAAGTGAGTGCGCTGGACGAACGCCTCGCCAGCGGCGAAATCGACCTCGCTGCCTACACGCTGGAAAAACGTAAGGTCGATAAGAAGTACAGCACCTACTGATACCAGGACCACGCCCTGATATCCCCCGCGTTGAGCGCTTGTAGCGAACATCCCGGATCACCGCTGATGGTGGATGAAAAAAGCGTCATCCACCCTACGATCCGGACGCCCGAACGCGGGGATGCGGCGAAAGGTGTAAAGGGCCAGGGACGGCCCTTCGCGGCGGGCCCCTGGAGCAACGATGGAGCGAGGGAACCCGACGAGTCGGGCCGGATGCAAGGGGCAAGACCTCTTGGTTACTTTTGGCGGGGCCGGCCATCCGGGCAATGCCAAAAGTGACCCGCCGTAAGGGCGGAACCGTTAGTCCAGACAATAAAGAAGCGGCGGATTCACTCAATAGCCCGGATAGCCATCCCCCCTTGCACTACCAAAGTCACCTCTAGGGCAGTTCTGGAAAGGCGATATACCGTCACTCCCGCGAAGGCGGGAGCCCAGGTACTCCGGACGTTCTGGATTATTCCCCTTCGGGCCAGCGCAAGCGCTGTTCAGCGATAAAGCCGCTGTCCCGCCTTCGCGGGAATGACGACTATTTCGGAGCGTCCCTAACTCAGCAGCCTACAAGGTACACAACCCACCCGGCACCGCCATCACCCAATCCCTCACCGCCCGAATGGTCGGATCGTTCCTGCGGCTTTCCGGGTACACCAGAAAGAACGGCTTGCCCTCAATTTCCGGGCCGAAGGGTTGCACCAGGCGCCCTTCCCTCAGCTCGTCCTCGATCAGCTGGCGGCTCATCAGCGCCACGCCCTGGGCGCCGATGGCGGCCGAGACGGCGTGGGTCTCGTCGGAGAAGACCAGCCCGGCGTTGACGTCCAGCCCCGGCACCTGGGCCTGCTTCTGCCACAGGGCCCAGTCCAGCGGCGAGGAAACCGCAGCCTGGTTGCGAAAGTGGATCAGCGAATGCCTGGGCAGCTCGGCGGCATCGTGCAGGCCGAGCAGCGGGCTGCAGGTGGGGATGAAGCTGTTGTCGAACAGCTTCTCCGCCACCAGCCCCGGCCAGCGGCCGTCGCCGTAGCGGATGGCGATGTCCGCGGTGACGCCATCCAGCGCCACCGGCTCGTGCGAGGCGTGGATGCGCAGATCGATGGTCGGGTGGGCCTCGCGCAGCAGGCAGACCCAGGACAGCAGCCAACGCATCGCCACCGCGGGCGTGGTGCTGAGGGTGATGGCCTGGCGACTGGGCACCGCGCTGAGCCGTTCGACCGTGGCGCTGATGCTGTCGAAGGCGGTTTCCAGCGCCTGCCGCAGCTCGCGGCCCTGGGCGGTCAGTTCGAGCTGCCTGGGCTTGCGCAGGAACAGCGCGACGCCGAGCGATTCCTCCAGTGCGCGGATCTGGTGGCTGATCGCCGTGGCGGTCACCGAGAGCTCTTCGGCGGCCCGCTTGGCGCTCTCATGGCGCGCGGCCGCCTCGAAGGCCCGCAAGGCCGATAGCGAAGGTAACCAGCGCTGCGCCATACATGAACCTCTCTCATCCATAACGGAAAATAATCGTCGTTTGTCGCCCATGCAGGCTGCAACTTAGCCTGAGTCTGCTGCGAAACACAGATGAGTTCAACTTCGTAAAGGAGATGCGACATGCCCCATATCCTGCACCTGGACGCCAGCGCCCGCCCCGGCCTCGCCGGCAAGGACCTGCACGGCTCGCACAGCCGCCACCTCAGCCAGCACTTCGTCGGCCAGTGGCGGGCCCGCCGCCCACAGGACAGCCTCACCTACCGCGACATCGGCCAGAACCCGCCACCTTTCATCGACCACGACTGGATCGCCGCCGCCTTCACCGCGGAGCCGCAGCGCGAGCCGTGGATGCGCGACACCCTGACGGAGAGCGACCGGCTGATCGACGAGCTGATCGCCGCGGACGTGCTGGTGATCGGCGCGCCGCTGTACAACTTCAGCATGCCGGCCGCGCTCAAGGCCTGGATCGACCAGATAGTGCGCACCGACAGAACCGTGGCATTCGACGCCAGCAAGCCGCTCGATCCCTATGTACCGCTGCTGTCCGACCGGCCGCGGCACGCCGTGATCCTCAGCGCCCGCGGCGGGGTCGGCTTCGACGCCGGCGGGGCGATGGCGCACATGAACCACCTGGAGGCGAGCCTGATCACCGCCCTCGGCTTTATCGGCATCACCCGCGTGCACCAGATCGCCATCGAGGGCCAGGAAGTGGGCGGCGAGCTGCTGGCCACCTCGGTGGCGCAGGCGCTGAGTCGGGTCGATGCGCTGGTGGTGGAACTGCAGCGGGAGTTGCAGACTGAGCGGGTCGCGGAACCGGCTTGAGACTCCAGACAACGGCGCCGGGCAACACTCGGCGCCGGCTCGAACAACGACGGGATTCTCACCCGCACACTCGGCGCAATCGGCCTAGGGAACCTTCTGCACCTTTGCCCCCCTAAGCCGCACGACTTAATCACTGCGGAGAAGCCCCACATGCATACCCTCACCCGCCTCTGCCTGCTCAGCGCTGCCGCTCTTTCCCTGACGGCCTGCTTCGACAAGGAACCGGAAGATGTCACCAACAAGCTGTGCATCTACAACACCGATCCGCAGGCCGAGCGCTGCAAGGCCGGGCAGATGGCCTGGTTCCGCCCGGACAACGACCAGCTGATCAGCGAGCAAGCGGCGCTCAGCGTTGCTGCCGCTTACTGCGACTTCAACCACGAGGTGATGTACAACCGCGCCGGGGTGGTCTGCGTGTTCACCGACAAACGCCTGGACAGCGTCAAGTAGTTCGCAGGGTGGACAACGTGAAGCTTGTCCACCATGGTTCAAGCATCCCACCGCTCAAGGATGAGCCGCCATGCCCGACTACCGCCGCGCCCTCGCGCCCGGCGCCACCTACTTCTTCACCGTCAACCTGCGCGATCGCAGCAGCGATCTGCTGATTCGCGAAATCGACCTGTTGCGCGAGACGGTGCGCGCTACTCGGGCACGTCATCCCTTCCATATCGACGCCTGGGTGGTGCTGCCCGAGCATATGCACTGCCTGTGGACGCTGCCACCCGACGATGCCGACTTTGCCCTGCGCTGGAAGGTGATCAAGTTCGCCTTCGCCAAACGCTTGCCGGCCACCGAACCCACCACTGCGCCGCAGCGCAGACGTGGGGAGCGTGGCATCTGGCAGCGGCGCTATTGGGAACATCTGATCCGGGACGAACGGGACTACCAGCGCCACTTCGATTACATCCACTACAACCCGCTGAAACACGGCCACGTCGAGCGCCTGGCGGACTGGCCCTATTCGAGCTTTCACCGGGCGGTGGCAATGGGGATTTACGGCAGGGACTGGTGCGTAGGCCCCTCGCCTGAGGATCAGGGCTTTGGGGAATGAAGGGCTGTGGTGGAAAACGCCGCGCGGTTTTCCACCCTACATGACCAAGACGCCCGATTACCGCCGCCCCAATGGTGGATGAAAAGAGCGTTATCCACCCTACGCCAGGCTCGGCATGATCGTTCGTAGCGCGTGTTCAGCTCCCCCTCAAGTCCCTTGGTGTTACAGTCCAGCCGCCCTGGCCCGCGCCGCGTGCAGCTTCTTGTAGCTGTCGATCAGGCGCAGGTGCTTGTCGAGGCCTTCGAGCTGCATGCTGGTCGGGGTCAGGCCATAAAACCGCACGCTGCCATTGACCGAACCGATGGCCGCGTCCATCCGCTCGTTACCGAACATGCGGCGGAAGTTGGGCTCAAAGTCGGCCATGTCCAGCTCGTCGTCCAGCTGCACTTCCAGCACCACGTTGAGCGCCTGGTAGAACAGGCCGCGCTCGACCGTGTTGTCGTTGTACTGGAGGAAGGCCTCGGTCAGTTCCTTGGCCTCGTCGAACTTGTTCAGCGCCAGGTAGATCAGCAGCTTGAGCTCGAGGATGGTCAGCTGGCCCCATACCGTGTTGTCGTCGAACTCGACGCCGATCAGGGTGGTGATGTCGGTGTAGTCGTCGACCTCGCACTGCTCCAGGCTCTTGAGCAGGCTCCTCAGGCGCATGTCGCTCAAGCTGTGCAGGTTGAGGATGTCGGAGCGGAACAGCAGCGCCTTGTTGGTGTTGTCCCAGATCAGGTCCTCGACCGGGTAGATCTCCGAGTAGCCCGGCACCAGGATGCGGCAGGCGTTGGCGCCGAGGTCGTCGTACACCGCCATGTACACCTCCTTGCCCATGCCTTCGAGGATGCCGAACAGGGTGGCGGCCTCCTGGGCGTTGGAGTCCTCGCCGTGGCCGGAGAAGTCCCACTCGACGAACTCGTAGTCGGCCCTGGCGCTGAAGAAGCGCCAGGACACCACGCCGCTGGAGTCGATGAAGTGCTCGACGAAGTTGTTCGGCTCGGTCAGCGCCTGGCTCTCGAAGGTCGGCTGCGGCAGGTCGTTGAGGCCCTCGAAGCTGCGCCCCTGGAGCAGTTCGGTGAGGCTGCGCTCCAGCGCCACCTCGAAGCTCGGGTGCGCGCCGAAGGAGGCGAACACGCCGCCGGTGCGTGGGTTCATCAGGGTCACGCACATCACCGGGAACTCGCCGCCGAGCGAGGCGTCCTTGACCAGCACCGGGAAGCCCTGCTCCTCCAGCCCCTGGATGCCGGCGAGGATGGCCGGGTACTTGGCCAGCACCTGCTGCGGCACGTCCGGCAGGGCCAGCTCGTTCTCCAGGATCTCGCGCTTGACCGCGCGCTCGAAGATTTCCGACAGGCACTGCACCTGCGCCTCGACCAAAGTGTTGCCGGCGCTCATGCCGTTACTGAGGTACAGGTTCTCGATCAGGTTGCTGGGGAAGTACACCGTCTCGCCGTCGGACTGGCGCACGAAGGGCAGCGAGCAGATGCCGCGCGCCTTGTTGCCGGAGTTGGTGTCGTACAGGTGCGAGCCGCGCAGCTCGCCGTCCGGGTTGTAGATGGCCAGGCAGTGCGCGTCGAGGATCTCTTCCGGCAGCGCGTCCTTGGGGCCGGGCTTGAACCAGCGCTCATTCGGGTAATGCACGAAGGGCGCATTGGCGATTTCCTCGCCCCAGAACTGGTCGTTGTAGAAGAAGTTGCAGTTCAGCCGCTCGATGAACTCGCCCAGCGCCGAGGCCAGCGCGCTCTCCTTGCTGGCGCCCTTGCCGTTGGTGAAGCACAGCGGCGACTGGGCGTCGCGGATATGCAGCGACCAGACATTGGGGACTATGTTGCGCCAGGAGGCGATCTCGATCTTCATCCCCAGTTCGGCGAGGATGCCCGACATATTGGCGATGGTCTGCTCCAGCGGCAGGTCCTTGCCGAGGATGCGCGTGCCCGGGCCTGCGGTCAGCGCCGGCATCAGCAGGGCCTGGGCATCGGCGTCCAGGTTGGCCACCTCCTCGATGACGAACTCGGGGCCGGCCTGCACCACCTTCTTCACCGTGCAGCGGTCGATGGAGCGCAGGATGCCCAGGCGATCCTTCTCGGAGATGTCCGCCGGCAGCTCGACCTGGATCTTGAAGATCTGCTGGTAGCGGTTTTCCGGGTCGACGATGTTGTTCTGCGACAGGCGGATATTGTCGGTGGGGATATCGCGGGTCTGGCAGTAGAGCTTGACGAAATAGGCCGCGCACAGCGCCGAGGAGGCCAGGAAATAGTCGAACGGCCCCGGCGCCGAGCCATCGCCCTTGTAGCGGATGGGCTGGTCGGCAATCACCGTGAAGTCATCGAACTTGGCTTCGAGACGGAGGTTGTCGAGAAAGTTGACCTTGATTTCCATGCGGGGGTACCAGACAGCAGCGAGACGAAATGGCCGCCATTATCCGGCTTTTGCGCGGGAAGTCTCGTCTTGCCGCCGCGCGGGGATCGCCGCAGGGGGTACGCCGGGGAAAACGCGGCGCGGTTTTCCTGCTGCTGCTTCTCCCACCGCCTGGAGACGCCTAGATAGCATTGCGCTATCATCGCCGCCCTCCACATATCACACGAAGGGATTCATATGCTCAAACGCATCGCTTTACTGGCCACCGCAGTCGCCGTTCTGCAGGGATGCGGCGTGACCATGCCCCGCTACGAACCTAACTTCGACAACGTCCAACTCCTCAAGCAACAAGCGCCGCTGAGCGTCATGGGTTCGCCGAGCGTGGTAGCGGATCAGGGACAGGATTCGGTTTCGGCCCGCGCCAACCCTATTCGCAGCCCCGAGGGTTCGTTGAGCAAGCATGTCCAACACGCCCTGGAAGGCGAGCTGCGACTGGCAGGCCTGTTGGCGCCGTCCTCCGCACGTCAACTGCAGGTTCGCCTGCGCCAGAACAGCCTGACGGCCGGCATGGGCAGTGGTAATGGCGTAATCAGTGCGGACTTCGATCTGCGCGAAGATGATGTGTCGCTGTACAGCAGCAGCAAGACCGTGACCAGCGTCTGGGACAGCAGCTTCGTCGGCGCCATTGCCATCCCCTCGGCCGCCAACGCCTACAACCCGCTGGTGCGAAAACTGCTGGCCGAACTGTATCAGGACCCCGCCTTCATCAAGGCGTTGAAACCCTGAGCGAACGATCGGCGCGCCTCAGGCGCGCCGATTGGCTTCAGCCACGCATCAGCAGCGAACGGCCCTGGGCGTACTTAAGCACCTGCTGGTCGAGCAGTTGCTTGAGCAGCGCATTGAGCTGACGGCGGAAACTGTCGTTGATGGCCTCGGCCGGGGTGTAAGCCATCATGGGGATGAACACCAGCCCCATCCAGGTACGCACCGAATCGTGGTTCTGTCCGACCTGGAGCGGTTGGCCCTGATCGTCCAGCACCTGCAAGGTCATGGTGTATTCGTCTTTCGCACTGCCTGGAATGATGCCCAGAGTGAACCCGGTGATCATGCCACTGACCATGGCCGCACCTTCCGAGCCGCTGTTGTAGACATTCAGCTTGAGGGTGTAGTCGCCCGCCTGCTTCTGGAACGGGTCGAGGGTGTAGCGACTGAAGAGCCCGGAGTCGCGCAGCGCCGCTTCGAGTTGCGGTTTGAGCAGATCCCGTCCCTGCGGTACTTCTACGGCCGTGGCGCTGTCCGCCTCGCCGCGATAAAAATTGAAATCGACGAACACACCGGGGCGCTGTTGATAGCTCGACATCGAGGGCAATGTGGTTTCCGCTACCTGATCGCCGGGGAAACTGGCGCAACCCGCCAGCGCCAAGACCATCGCCATACCCACCGCTTTTAACTTCATATCGACTCATCCTTGTTGGCTGAAAGCTGCCGTCGTTGCGACAGCGGCGACACTCTATGCAAAGCTCGCAAAAGTGGCAATTAGCCACACCCCTCTTGCGGCACATGGCCGGTAAGCCGCAACGAGGATGAGCAAAGCGTCAGCTGGGTAGACGGCGCCGCGCCATCAAAGCTTGACGCAGGCGAACAGCGCATTGCCGGAGGCGCCATCCCAGGGCAGCAGCTTCTGGTAGTCGTGCTCCAGCACCTGCACCTCAAAGTACGGCGCCAGCAGCGCCTGCAGCTCGGCGAAGCTCACCGCCACCATGGGGTGTTCGTCGTGCCAGACCTGGGTCGCGTCGGCCACCGTTCGTTCGATACGCAACCTCAGCGTCTGCCGCTCGCCCTCGCCCTGGTAGTGCCAGCCGGAGCCGAAGCGGAATTGGCCGTCGGCATGCTCGGCGCTGTGGCAGACGAACGAGGCGTTGTCGATCTTGTGCTTGTCCACCGCGTTGAAGCAGAACAGCCCGCCGACGGCCAGGGCGCCATGCACGCTGGCGATGCAGGCCTGCAGCCGCTCGATGCTGGCGCTGTAGTGGATGGAGTAGAGAAAGCAGGTGATCAGGTCCAGCGGCTCGTCCGCGCTGAAGCCGCACATGTCCTGCCGGGCAAAGCGTGCCTCCGGGCAGCGCAGGGCGGCTCTATCGAGCATCGGCTGATTGATGTCGAGGCCGCCGCTCGCATAGCCGGCGTCGAGAAAATGCCGCACATGCGGGCCGGTGCCGCAGGCCAGGTCGAGGTGGCGCGTGCCGCCGTTGCCGAACAGCTGCTGCAGGCGATGCACGCAGTGGCTCTGCGCCTGGTAGTCGATATCGGCGCAGAGCAGATCGTAGTAACCCGACAGGTCGGTATAGAGGGCGTTGCCGGACATGCTGACCTGGGGTGGGACCGGGTGATTCGAGGGCGCGCATCATAGCCCAAGCCGGCCACCGGAAGCACCGGCAGGGCGGCGAGCGGTAGCGCCGGCTGCAAGCCCGAGCGCTACAGGGCCGCGGTGGGCCGACCGGCGTCGCGCCAGCCGGCGAAGCCGTCGATCAGGTAGCGGGCATCGAGCCCCATCGCTTCGAGGGTGGCGGCGATGCCCTGGCTGATTTCGCGGCCATGGGCGCAATAGAGCACCACCGGCCTATCCCGCGGCACCGAATCCTTCCAGGCGAGCAGCGTCTCGGGCGCATGCCAGTGCGCGCCGGGGATGGCGGCCGCATCCGTCAGCCGTGCCGCCTCGCGGCGCACATCCAGCAGGGTGAAACTGCGCCCCGCCGCTTGCCACTCGAGCAATTCGCAACTGCTGATCCGGCCCATGCCACACCTCCGAGTTGGCTGACAGATGCACCGCCTGCAGCGCTGCGCGGTCTAGAACCCCCTGGCCAGCACGATATCGAACGTCCCGCGCCGGCCCTGGCCATCCGCCTCCAGGGCGATGACGTTATCCGGGTGCTGGCTGGCCCAGGGGTCCTCGGCGATATGGGGGTCGCCGGCGAAGTACAGTTGCAGGGTCACCGGCACGTGCAGCGCCTCCATCACCCGGAAGTGGATATGCGCCGGCCGGGTGATCCCGCCGTACTGCTCCAGCCCCGGCAGGTTCTGCGGCACCGGGTAGCGCCCGGGCATCACCGTCTCGATGCGGTAGCGGCCCTGGGCGTCGGTGTAGAGCATGCCGCGCAGGTGAAAGCGGCCCTTGTCGGTGTAGTTGCCCGGGGTCTGGGTGTCGTACAGGCCGGCGCCGTTGGCCTGCCAGACTTCGACCAGGGCGTTGGCGATCGGCGTGCGGCAGTCCGCGCTGAGTACCGTGCCGCTGACCACCAGCCGCTCGCCCGCCTCTTCCGGCCCGGCCAGCTGCGCCAGAAATGGCGCGCCGAAGCGGTAATAGGGGCCGAGGATATCGCCGGCCGTGGGCCGACAGAGCTGCTGCGCCAGGGCCGGCGCGGCCAGCAGGCCACCGCCGAGCACGGCGCCGCCATAGAGAAAGTGACGCCGTGTGAGGCCGGCGCCAGGCCTTTGCCGTTTATCCACCGCCGCCTCCTGGCCGGGAGCGCCCCGGCATGCCGAGCACGGCAGCCCGAGCCCGAATGCAGTCAGTCTAGCTCGCCGTCCGGGACGTGACGCTGGCACCGAGCGCCGCTTGTCCAGGCGAGACCCGCCGGCGACGGGGCCGAGGATGCCTTGTCAGGCCGGCGCCAAGGATGTGCCGCCGACCATTGCCGGCATCGATAGTTACCATCAGGTCAATGAAGTTCTCTTAAAAATTCACCTGCGTACCATCTGCTCCATACCCAAGCAGCAACCACCCCGGAGCACACCACCATGAAACGCCAACTCATCCTCAGCTTCGCTTTCTCCGTACTGGCAGCCAACGTATTCGCCGCTTCTTCCGCCCAACCTGTTGTCGCCGAGGGCGGTGCCGATCGCCTGATCGAAAGCCGCATCGCCGAAGGTGGCTCGGACCGCCTCATCGAAAGCCGCA
>NZ_AVOF01000917.1:0-585 GCF_000465935.2 Pseudomonas sp. EGD-AK9 | reverse complement strand
GGCACGTTTCTCGGCGGCCCGCTTGCAGACCGTTTTGGAAAACGCTTCGTTATTCTCGGTTCGCTGTTATGCTCGGCGCCGCTGGCGATTGTGCTGCCATTTGCCGGCCCGGTTCTCGCCTATGGCGTGCTCGCATTGATTGGCTTGGTTCTGATGTCGAGCTTTTCTGTAACGGTCGTCTACGCACAGGAGCTAGTTCCTGGAAAAATCGGCACAATGTCCGGTTTAACCGTCGGGCTTGCCTTCGGGATGGGCGCAATCGGCGCTGTGGCGCTGGGCGCTCTGATTGACGCCGCGGGCCTGACCCCGACGATGATCGCCATTGCCTTTCTCCCTGTTCTCGGCATCCTTGCCTTCCTATTGCCAAGTGACCAGAAGCTGAGAGAATGGCATAGCTGAAAAAACCCCTGCCAGGCGGCAGGGGGTTTTTTAATCCAGCTGGATAAAATGAGTGTCAGGCACTGCGTGCTTCGGGATAAAGCCATCCGCAAAGTCCGGAAACGCCGACTGTATTTCATCAATCCATCTTTTCAGATTTAATATATACGGCATATAAATCATCTCAATTGTCGCTTCGTCTTCAAT
>NZ_AVOF01000916.1:0-585 GCF_000465935.2 Pseudomonas sp. EGD-AK9 | reverse complement strand
CATAAGTTGTTTTGGGTTTTTTTGTACTTTTCAATGGTGATTATTACAATGGTTAGTCCGTTTTTGCTAGGGGATTCTATAAAAAAGCAACAAATGTCATGTTAAATTGATAATTTTGTGACAACTTTATTAAAGATTCATTTTAGATATATCTTTTATTCGTAAGATCATGTATTTTAAAGATATATTTTAAATACATCTTTTCGAAAGGATTGTTTATAAAATGTTAGATAACAAAACAATCGAAATTATTAAAAGCACTGTACCCGTATTGCAACAGCATGGAGAAACAATCACTGGCCGTTTTTACGATCGGATGTTTCAAGACCATCCAGAGCTTTTGAACATTTTTAATCAAACAAACCAAAAGAAAAAAACACAGCGAACTGCACTGGCAAATGCCGTTATTGCAGCTGCGGCAAACATTGACCAATTAGGAAACATCATTCCGGTTGTCAAACAAATCGGCCACAAGCACCGCAGTATCGGAATTAAGCCTGAGCACTACCCAATCGTCGGTAAATATTTGCTGATTGCGATTAAAGATGTATTGGGAGACGCTGCAACTCCTGACATTATGCAGGC
>NZ_AVOF01000915.1:0-586 GCF_000465935.2 Pseudomonas sp. EGD-AK9 | reverse complement strand
CAAGATAATTTTATCTCCGTCAACAAAAAACTCAATGCTGTCTTTTATGGCAATATCCAATGCCCGTCTCAACTCAATCGGCATGACAATGCGGCCTAATTCATCTACTTTTCTCACAACACCTATTGATTTCATAAAAACCCTTCTTCCTTTAAATGTTTCTTTTCTCATGTAATGTTTTAAGGATGTACCTCAATATATCGTAGACGAATGAAACTTTGAAAAAGTTTCCCGCTTTCTATAAGAATTACAAGATATTTTTTCCATAAAACCGAAAAATGTATTACTTCTGTTACACAGTTCCTTGATTTTTTACAAAAACATTTCTTTACCGACGCACACCCCCAAAAATCGCAGTATTTCTGAGAAACTTTAAATGTAGAATCATATTAAATTAGGATAGAGATTGGGTGAAAACATGTTTCAATCAACTGAAATCGGGATTGACTTAGGAACAGCTAATATACTTGTTTACAGCAAAAATAAAGGGATTATCCTAAATGAACCATCTGTTGTCGCAGTGGATACGACGACAAAAGCAGTGCTTGCAATCGGAGCTGATGCGAAAAACATGATCGGTAAAACA
>NZ_AVOF01000914.1:0-587 GCF_000465935.2 Pseudomonas sp. EGD-AK9 | reverse complement strand
GATGATATCCATGGGGCACCTCAGCGTAGACTTCCCGACCCCTCGGTCGGCACGGTGGCGCGATTGTAGCGAAAAGCCGAGCGCAATGCTTTCAGTGAACTCATTCATCGATTCGGCAATCGTCACGGCGTCTTGGGCCTGCTGTTCAGAGCCCTCAGCCATTTCGTTCATCGTCTCGGTAATATGTTTGCTGCCGGATCTTGTTTCATTCGTTGCGGTTGCAAGCACCTGTGAAGAAGAAAGAACCCGGCTTGATATGTCTTTAGAGTATCCGACAATATCTCTCAGATTCCCTACCATTTTTTGCAGCGCTTCATTCAGATCACCTAGCTCGTCTTTTGAGTTGAGCGGCTCCATATCGTTCGACAGATCGCCTTCGGCAATATGATTGGCAGATTCCTTCATGCGAATGATAGGCTTTACAATGTTTCGCGTGATATAAAGCCAGATGAAAATGCTGATGAGGATCGATGCTGCCACAAGCAAAGCAGTGTAAATGAGCCCTTTATGATAGACGGCCTTCGTTTCTTTTACCGCTGTGTTGCTGCCTTCTTGATTTAAGTCAACAAGCTGAGTGATTGTTTTTT
>NZ_AVOF01000913.1:0-584 GCF_000465935.2 Pseudomonas sp. EGD-AK9 | reverse complement strand
AAATTCACGCGGCAGTTGGTTTAAACCGTTTGTCTGTGCAGGCATCATGATCATAGAAATCCCGATCATCAAGCAGGTGTGCAGGATGATAATCAGCACAGCTGTTGAAGTGGTCGTTACATTTGAGAAGAACCATAGTACAACTGTGACAATCACAAATCCCGGAATGACAAGCCATTTCGGCCCGTATTTATCGAACAAGCGGCCTGTAACAGGGGACATAAATCCATTTAAAATACCGCCCGGCAAGAGAACAAGACCAGATGCAAATGCAGTCAGGACTAAGCCGCCTTGCAGATACATCGGCAGAAGCAGCATAGATGACAGAATGACCATCATACAAATGAACACCATGATCACACCCAAAATAAACATCGGGTATTTGAACGCACGGAGGTTCATCATCGGCTGCTTCATTGTCAGCTGGCGGATTGAAAATAGGATAAGGCCGACAACGCCGACAATCAGCGACACGATAACAGTCGGGCTGGACCATCCCCCGGAGCCTTCACCCGCGTTGCTGAATCCGAACACAATGCCGCCGAAGCCAATCGTCGACAGGATGATAGACAATACATCGATTT
>NZ_AVOF01000912.1:0-588 GCF_000465935.2 Pseudomonas sp. EGD-AK9 | reverse complement strand
TTCACATAGTCTCTGAGTGTTTGAATAAAGTTTTGATATTCCTGTTCCATCTTATATTCATCAATCGCTGCTTCTGTAATATCTCTCAGCTGCTTATAGTATGATCCAAGTCGGAAGGTCTGAAAGGAGCGAATGTAAAATACTCCTTCCTCTAAACAGATCGTTTGGAGTTCATCCAAAATAGATTGTTTCCGTGAAAGCTTCAGCGGCTCAAACGGAAGATCGTCTGCTTCACCTTCAATAATACTGTGTGCGAGCTGAAGGATTTGCTGCTGTTCATCCTGGTCCGTGAAACAATAAGTTTCCTCAATCAATGACAGCATATGCTCGTCTTCTTTGCATTCCAAAAAAAATTTGACCAGAATCGGCTCCATAAAACGCTGAATAGGAAAAGCCGGATTCGCTTTTTCAATCCCGATTTTTCGTATGCCTTCACGGACAATGATATTGTTACGATCGTCCGAATGCTGAATGAGATGTAAAAAAGCGGCTGCATCATGGTCATCTTCAAAGATTATTTCAAGCATGTTTGTCCCCCCTTACGGCATCTGTTACAAGTATATGGGGGATGTTTTTAAAATAGACGTA
>NZ_AVOF01000911.1:0-587 GCF_000465935.2 Pseudomonas sp. EGD-AK9 | reverse complement strand
TTTTGAATTACTGCTGCAGCAACTTTGATTGTTTTTTTCAATAGATTTCTCCCTTTCTGATAAATATTTTTCTCGCCTCATATTAATACTATGGATTCTAAAGTAAAGAAGCAATGAAAAAACGCCTTCCCTCGAAGGCGCTTCTCCATCTTATTTAGATCCCCAAACAGCCTCACCGCTGCCATTCAACACACTAAACGTCATGACGTTCTTCTCTCTCACCGAATCCCACTGGCGTAAAAATACCCCGTTATACTTCTTCCCCTCTAACGTGATGTCGGCTGTGTTTTTTCCGGTTTTCTTCCATGTTCCGGTCATTTCCCCGGAAATGGTGTGGTTTTTGTTGAGCTGGATGTTGATGGTTTTTTTGATGTCGGCTGAGAAAGACCATTCCGTTTTGCTGGCGCCAGTGATTGTTGCGAACAATGAAGCTGTAGACTGTGTTCTCATAGTGGATTCAGTATGAGCTTTAGTTGATGTAGATTCAGCCGCGAAAGAAGCTGTAGGTGCAGAAACGAGTAACCCGAGACTTAATGCACTAATTGCCAAAGAAGATAATAATTTGCGTTTCATAACAAAATTCCCCC
>NZ_AVOF01000910.1:0-589 GCF_000465935.2 Pseudomonas sp. EGD-AK9 | reverse complement strand
ATCCCGGTTTTGAAAATGCGGGCACCAAGTTTCATTGGTTTGTGCGTTCATTCCTTTCTATAGTAAATTGTGTGACATAGCAAATGGGCTAATCCTTAAAATTCCCGGTTAGTTTATTTGCTAAACAATTAAGTAATATACAGGGATCGATACAAATATTCAAGCTATTTTTCTAGAAAAAGACCAAAATCTTACACGTTGTTTGATTCCATAAAAAAACAGGAGCCCAAAGCTCCTGTTCAAAGTATCTGATTCTAGTTTTTAAGATGTTTAAAAGCATCCTCGACCGCTGCAAGCGTGTCTTTAATATCCTGCTCTGTATGTGCTGTGGTAATAAACCAAGCTTCATACTTAGAAGGTGCTAAATTAATTCCGCGTTCCAGCATCAGCTTGAAAAACGTAGCGAATGTTTCTCCGTCACTCCGTTCAGCCTGCTCGTAATTTTCCACTTTCTCATCAGAGAAGTATACCGTGAGCGCACCTTTTAACCGGTTGACCGTAATGGTGATGCCGTGTGTTTCTGCGTGCTTCAAAATACCCTCCTCAAGCATAGCGCCAAGGTGATCAAGCTTTTCATACACGCCTTTTT
>NZ_AVOF01000909.1:0-589 GCF_000465935.2 Pseudomonas sp. EGD-AK9 | reverse complement strand
CCGTAGGTGCGAATGCCCGCGGCCAGGCGGGTGTCGTCGCCATGGCGTTCCTGCCAGCCGCGCTCGGCGCCGATCAGCAGGCCGGCGGCCAGGGCGCTGGCGAAATTCAGCAGGGTCTGCAGCTCGTCGGGCATGGCGCGTCCTTGGGCGGGGGATGCAGGCAGTCTAGTCGGCCGGCGCCGGCGGGTATTGCGGCAGATCAGTTGGCCGGGGCAAACCCGAGGTAGCCCGGATGCCGCCCGGGGCAGGCACTCCCCGGATGGCACCCACGTCGCGCGCGGAAGTCGCTTCGCAGCGGCTGCAGCGGCGAATCGCGCACTTAGCCGCGCAGGCTCAGATGACGGCTGAGCAGGGCGCGCAGGGCGGCCGGCTTGACCGGCTTGGGCAGGTAGTCGAGGCCGGCGGCATGCACCTCGGCCACCAGCTCCGGGCGGCCGTCGGCGCTGATCACCACGCCGGGCACCGGCTCGCCCAGGCGCGTGCGCAGCCAGGCCATCAGCTCGGTGCCGGTCTCGCCCTCGTCGAGGTGGTAGTCGATCAGCGCCAGTTGCGGGCGCACGTCCTCGCTCAGCAGGTGTTCGCATTCCAG
>NZ_AVOF01000908.1:0-590 GCF_000465935.2 Pseudomonas sp. EGD-AK9 | reverse complement strand
CATTAATGTCCGTGACAGCTCAAGAGCAGACAAATCACCAATCTGCGCCCCTGTGATGACAGGAATCCCGATCGCCCCAAAGGCTCCGGAGGCGGCGTTTGCAATCAAGCAGAGCGCCGCCGCTTTTAACGGTTTAAAACCAAGTTCGACGAGCAGCGCCGCACTAATCGCAATCGGAACACCAAAACCGGCCGCGCCTTCTAAAAACGCGTTAAAACAAAAACCAATTAATAATAGCTGTAATCGTTGGTCAGGCGAAATGCCGGCAATGCTGGACCGAATAATGGTAAATTTCCCGGTTTTCACTGCGATTTTATACAGCCACACCGCCATCAGGACGATGTAGCCAATAGGCCACAGCCCGCTCCCGATTCCTAACAAAACAGAAGAAATCGCTTTTTCAACCGGCATATGAAATGCCAAAACGGAGACGAAGAAACTGACGGCTAGGGTAAGAAATGCCGCAAGAATGCCTTTCATTTTCAAAACAGTTAAAGCCAAAAGAAAAAAGAGAATCGGAGTGAGCGCCACAAGTGCGCTCACATACTCGTTTCCAAACGGATCATACAACTGCTCCCACATTGACAATC
>NZ_AVOF01000907.1:0-14143 GCF_000465935.2 Pseudomonas sp. EGD-AK9 | reverse complement strand
GGCCATGGCGCTGATCGCCCTGCTGCGCGGCGAACTGCTCGACACCTGGCAGGACCAGTTACCGGAAGACGCACCCAACCACTTCGCCCTCAACGTGCTGCCGGCCGAGCGCGACGCCTTCGCCGCGCGCCTGGCCGAACTCTCGCCGCATCCGGCGCCGCTCTACCCGGTGGTGCCGGGCCGCCTGGTGACGATCAACGACGAGCCGGTGCGTCAGCTGGTGAGCAAGGAGAGCCGCGGCGAACGGGCGATCCAGCGCGACCTCAGCCTGACCTGGGCCGAACAGTTGCCCGCGGACAACCAGATCACCAGCGGCCGCTGGTGGGGCGCGGCGCATGCCAGCGAACTGCCGGGGGTGTCGGTGGAAGCCGAACTGGCCGAGAGCCTGCAACTCGAGCTGGGCGACCGTCTGCGCTTCAACGTCGGCGGCATCGAACGCGAGGCGCAGGTCAGCAGCCTGCGCGAGGTGGACTGGGACAGCTTCCAGCCCAACTTCTACATGATCTTCGAGCCACAGACCCTGCAGGACCTGCCCGCCACCTACCTGACCAGCTTCTACCTGCCGCCGGGTCAAGACGCCGAGCTTGTCACGCTCAGCCGCGCCTTCCCCAGCGTCACCCTGCTGCAGGTCGACGCGCTCTTGGCGCAGCTGCGCAGCATCCTCGCCCAGGTCACCCTGGCCATCGAGTACGTGCTGCTGTTCGTCCTCGCCGCCGGCATCACCGTGCTGCTCGCCGGGCTGCAGGCGACGCTCGACGAACGCATCCGCCAGGGCGCCCTGCTGCGCGCCCTGGGCGCCGAACGCCAGTTGCTGGTCAGCGCCCGGCGCGCCGAATTCGGCCTGCTCGGCGCCGCCGCCGGCCTGCTCGCCGCACTGGGCTGCGAACTGGTGAGCTTCCTGCTGTATCGCTATGCCTTCGACATGAGCTGGCAACCGCACCCCTGGCTGCTGCTGTTGCCGCTGATCGGCGCCCTGCTGGTGGGCACCGCCGGCGTGCTCGGCACCCGCCGCGCGCTCAATGCCAGCCCGCTAAGCGTGCTGCGCGAGGGTTGACTGAGGAAGGACCCGGAAGGGCTCTGCGCTGCGACCCTCGCCGCTAGGAGTGCCTGCCCCGACGGAGCATTTGCGACGAAACGACGGCAGCGCCTAGACTTGCCGCCTCTCCAATCATTCCGAGACGCCATGAGCCGTTACCGCCCCCCTCGCCCCGCCGGCACGCCATTGATCACCCCGGAAGGCGAGGCGCGCCTGCGCGCCGAACTGCACGAGTTGTGGCACGTGCGCCGGCCGCAGGTGACCCAGTCCGTCAGCGAGGCCGCCGCCCAGGGCGACCGCTCGGAGAACGCCGAGTACACCTACGGCAAGAAGATGCTGCGCGAGATCGACAGCCGCGTGCGCTTTCTGAGCAAACGCCTGGAAAAGCTCAAGGTGGTCAGCGACAGACCCTCGGACCCGAACAAGGTCTATTTCGGCGCCTGGGTCACCATCGAGGACGAAGATGGCGAACAGTCGCGCTACCGCATCGTCGGCCCGGACGAGCTGGATCTGAAACAGGGGCTGATCAGCATCGACTCGCCGCTGGCCCGCGCGCTGGTGGGCAAGCCGCTGGACGCCGAAGTGCGGGTGCACAGCCCGAGCGGCGAGAAGACCTGCTACATAGTCGAGATCGACTACCCCTGAGACTCCCTACCGCCGGGTAATCAGGCCCTGGCGCGCCACCCGTACCAGCTCGGCGACCGTTTCCGTCAGGGCATCGGCGCTGGGCGCCTGGACCACCGCCAGGTCGAAGCTGTCGCGCGGAAAGCGCGCCAGCGACTCGCCGCGCTGCACGAACTGGATACGGAAGGTACGCGGCCCGCTCCAGCGCTTGGGCCAGCCGTCGAGGTAACGCAGCAGGGTCGGTTGGTGATTGCCGCCGAGCAGGATGCGCGGGTTGCGCAGCAACAGCCCCGAGGTGATGGGGGCCAGGCGAATGTGCGGTTGGGGACAGGTCATGCTCGAGTCTCCGCCTCAAAAATCCCGCTGGGCAGCGGTGGGAGGCGACACCGAACCAGCGCTTTAGCGGAATTTCGGGTGCTGGAAACTTCACCCTGTGGCGCCCCGCAAGTAGCTGTTTAAATCGGCGCAGCGCGCATCCTAGAGAAGCCCGCGCGATACTGTCAAGGCGAGCCACCACCGGCCAAGCGCCATGACCGCCGACCAGTTGCGCCTGTTCTTCGCCCTGCCCTGCCCGCCGCCGCTGGCCTCGACGATCTGCGCCTGGCGTGAGCGCGAAGCGCCCGGCGGCAGGCCGGTCGATGCCGCCAACCTGCACCTGACCCTGGCCTTTCTCGGTGCACAGCCGGCCAGTTGCCTGGCGCCGCTGCTGAGCCTCGCCGCGCAGTTGCCGGGCGAAGGCTGCGAGCTGCGCCTGGATCGCCTCGGCCGCTGGCGCGGCGGCGTACTGCACCTGGCGCCCAGCCGGGTGCCGCAGGCGCTGGACGAGTTGCAGCGGCAGCTGCACGCACGCCTGAGCGGAGCCGGTTTCGAACTGGAGCGGCGCGCCTTCCGCCCGCACCTGACCCTGGCGCGGCATTACCCGCAGCCGCCGGCCGGCGCCGCCCCAACCTTCGATTGGCCGCTGCGGCAGTTCGCCCTGTTTTGCTCGGAATATGACGGCCACGGCAGCCGCTATCGCCTGCTCGGCCAGTGGCCGTTGCGGCCTGCGACCCCAACCGGGCGTAGCGCCCCGTAACAGCAAAGCCTGGGCAATCTCGCCGGCAAAACAGGGCAATCTCGGGAAAAGTGCCGCGATAGAGGGGTTAGTCTGGAAAATTCGGCAATGGCATGTTTCCTGCCCTCTCCCTCGAGCCGTACGTGCCACGGGATGGGCGCGATTTTGTTGCAGGACGCACCTCAACACACCCATCGAGAGCGCCCATGAACAAGAACAAGACCCTGCTCGCCCTCTGCCTCGGCGCCGGCCTGCTCGCCAGCGGCCAGACCCAGGCCTTCTGGTTCGGCTCGTCCGGCTATACCCAGACCCAGTACCCCATCGTCCTCGGCCACGGCATGCTCGGCTTCGACAGCATCCTCGGCGTCGACTACTGGTACGGCATTCCCGCCGCCCTGCGCCGCGACGGCGCCAGCGTCTACATCACCGAGGTCAGCCAGCTGGACACCTCCGAAGCGCGCGGCGAGCAATTGCTGCAGCAGGTCGAGGACATCGTCGCCATCAGCGGCAAGGCCAAGGTCAACCTGATCGGCCACAGCCACGGCGGCCCCACCACCCGCTACGTCGCCGCCGTGCGCCCGGACCTGGTCGCCTCGGTCACCAGCGTCGGCGCGCCGCACAGGGGCTCGGCCACCGCCGACTTCCTCAAGGGCATCAGCGACGGCCCCGCCGGCCCGGTCGCCACCCCGCTGCTGGCGGGCATCGTCAATGGCCTCGGCGCGCTGATCAACTTTCTCTCCGGCAGCCCCAGCACCACCCCGCAGAACGCCCTCGGCTCGCTGGAGTCGCTCAACAGCGAGGGCGCGGCGCGCTTCAACGCCAAGTTCCCGCAGGGCATTCCCACCAGCGCCTGCGGCGAAGGCGCCTACAGCGTGAACGGCGTGCGCTACTACTCCTGGAGCGGCACCAGCCCGCTGACCAACCTGCTCGACCCCAGCGACCTGCTGATGGGCGCCAGCGCGCTGACCTTCGGCAGCGAAGCCAACGACGGCCTGGTCGGCCGCTGCAGTTCGCGCATGGGCCAGGTGATCCGCGACAACTACCGGATGAACCACCTCGACGAGGTCAACCAGACCCTGGGCCTGACCAGCCTGTTCGAGACCGATCCGGTGACCGTCTACCGCCAGCATGCCAACCGCCTGAAGAACGCCGGGCTCTGAGCCAAAGTCCGGGCCGGGGTCATCCGGCCCGGACGCCGTAATGGAATCTGCCGTGAACAAAGCCCTGTTGCTGTTGCCGCTGCTGTTCGCCGTCTGCCTGGCGTCGATGCTCTATCTCGAGCCCGGGCATCTGCCCGATCGGTTCAATCCACCCGCGGCCAGCGGGGAAACCCCGCCACCGGCGGCGCCACCCGCGCTGCAGCAAGCGCTGCCCGCGCCCGTCACGCCGGCGAGAAAAGCCGCCGCTCTCGGCTTGCCGGCATCCTTCGTCGGCACCGAGGTGGACGGCCGCTTTCGCGTCGATGCCGCCGGCAACCTGATCGTCAGCGAAGACATTCGGCGCATTTTCGACTACTTCCTCGCCAGCCTCGGCGAGGAGAGCCTGGACGCCAGCGTCGCGCGTCTGCGCGGCTATATCGACGGCCAGTTGCAGGAACCGGCCCGGGCCCGCGCGCAGGCGCTGCTCGACCAGTACCTGGCCTACAAGCGCGAGCTGGTGCTGCTGGAGCGCGACCTGCCGCAACTGGCCAGCCTGGACGCCATGCGCCAACGCGAAGCGGCGGTGCAGGCGCTGCGCGCGCGGCTGTTCGACAGCGAGAGCCATCAGGCCTTCTTCGCCCGCGAGGAAGGCTACAACCGCTTCACCCTGGAGCGCCTGGCGATCCGCCAGGACGCCGGACTGAGCGACGAGGAAAAGGGCCTGGCGGTCGACCGGCTGCGCGCCAGCCTGCCGGAGGAGCTGCAGGACATGGTGCTGCCGCAGCTGCAGCAGGAGCTGCGCCAGCACACCGCGCGCCTGCAGGCCGAAGGCGCCAGCGCCGCGCAGATTCGCCAGCTGCGCCAGCAGCTGGTCGGCGCCGAGGCCACTGCCCGCCTGGAGGCGCTGGACAGCCAACGCCAGGGCTGGCAGAAGCGTCTCGATGAGTATCTCGCCGCCAAGGCGCATATCCAGGCCAACGAGGGACTCAGCAGCGGCGACAAGCGTGCCGCCATCGAGGCGCTGGCGGCGGAGCGTTTCGACGAACGCGAACGCCTGCGCCTGGAGGCGGCCGAGCAGTTGGCCGAGGCTGGCCGCAACACGAACGGCGGCTGAGTCCGGATCGCCGGATCGTCGGGCGGAGCGCGTTGCGCTCCCCGTTGGGCTTCGCTGCGCTCAGCGCCAACCTACCGGCCAAGGCCTCCCTTACCCTCAGGTGCTGTCAGGTGCTGTCAGGTGCTGTCAGGTGCTGTCAGGTGCTGTCAGGTGCTGTCGCGCATCACCAGTTCGAAGCCGACGTCGATGCAGTGCTGCTCGGGCGTCTCGCCACGCATCAAGGCCAGCAGCATGTTCGCCGCCAGCTCGCCGATGCGTCCACGGGTGGTGCGCACCGTGCTCAGCGCCGGGTGCATCCAGGCCGCCGCCGGCAGGTCGTTGAAGCCGGCGATGGCCAGCCGCCCCGGCACCTCGAGGCCCAGCTGACGAGCGCGGAACAGCGCGCCCATGGCCAGGTCGTCGTTGTTGAAGAACACCGCATCGATCTGCGGCTGCTGCGCCAGCAGGCGGTCGAGCAGCTCGGCGCCGAGGCCGATGGACGACAGCTCGGGGGTGAGCAGCTCCAGCGCCGGGTCGTGACGGTTGAGGTAGCGCATCACCTGGCGGTAGCCCTCGGCGCGCTGCAGGGTACGCGGGTCGAGCTGGGCGGCGGCGAAGGCGATATGCCGGTAGCCGCGCTGGACCAGGGCGCGGGTCATGGCGGCACCCGCCTCGACCTGGGAGAAACCGACGCAGTAGTCCTCCGGCTCGTCGCTCAGCTCCATCAGGGTCACCAGCGGGCAGCTGCTGGCGCCGAGGATCTCGCGCGCCGCGTCGCTGCGCTCGAAACCGGTGACCAGCAGACCCGCCGGCTGGTGCGCCAGGTAGGAACGCAGCAGGCGTTCGTCCTCCTCGACCCGGTAATGGCTGACGCCGATCATCATTTCGAAGCCGGCCGGCATCAGCACCCGCTGGATCGCCTCGACGGTATCGACGAACACCGAGTTCGACAGCGAGGGAATCACCACCGCCACCAGGTTCGAGCGCGAGCTGGCCAGCGCCCGCGCCGCCGGATTGGGCACGTAGCCCAGCGCCTTGGCCGCGCGCATCACCTGCTCGCGCAGGGCGTCGGAGACCCTGCCCGGCTGCGACAGCGCACGCGAGGCGGACATCAGCGAGCAGCCGGCGGCCTTGGCCACATCCGACAGGGTGACGCGTTCGGCGGAACGGCGACGACGTTGACTCATAGCGCCTCCAGAGATGGTCTGGCGGGGATTCTACCAGCCTCGCCAACGGATAAAGCGCGGGACACGCCGCCCGGGAGGCCGCCACCATGCAAGGAGCGGCCGTCCCAACGTGCCCCGCGAAACTTACAAGGCAGCCTTGGCGGCCTCGGCCTGCACCTGATCGAATAGCTGCTGGCCGACCGTGTCGACCACCTTCTGGATCGCCGGGGCGGCCTGCTCGCGCATGCGCTGCACCTCGGCGGCGTCCACTTCGTTGATCTGCATGCCCTTGTCCTTCAGCTCGGCCAGGGCGCGGACGGCCTCGGCGCGGGTGTCCTGGCGCTCGAAGTCACGCGCCTTCTGCGCCGCCTCCATGAGAATGTTCTGCTCGGTGGCAGACAGGCCGTCCCACCAGCGCTTGGACACGGTGAGAATCCACGGGCTGTACACGTGGTTGGTCACGGTCAGGTACTTCTGCACCTCGTAGAACTTCGAGGAGAGGATGGTGTTGAACGGGTTTTCCTGACCGTCCACGGCCTTGGTCTCCAGCGCGGTGAACAGCTCGGAGAACGGCAGCGGCACGGCGTTGGCGCCCATCAGCTTGAAGGTCTCGAGGAACACCGGGTTGGGCATCACGCGCAGCTTGATGCCGGCGAAATCCTCCAGCTTGCTGATCGGCCGGGCGTTGTTGGTCAGGTTGCGGAAACCGTTCTCCCAGTACACCAGGCCAACCAGGCCCTTCTCCTCCAGCTTGTCCATCACCTGGCGGCCAATCGGGCCGTCGAGCACGGCGTCGGCCTGCTCGGCGCTGCTGAACAGGAAAGGCGTGTCCCACACCGCCATTTCCTTGGTGATACCGACCAGGGTGGCGGTGGAGCCGACCATCATTTCCTGGGCGCCGCCGATCAGCGCGCTCTGCATCTGGTCGTCCGACCCCAGGCTGGCGGCGCCGAAGGTGCGCACCTTGAGCTTGCCGTCCGAGGCCTTGGCCACCTCCTCGGCGAACAGCTTGGCCGCGCGGCCCTGGTTGCTGTTCTCGTTGAGGCCGTAGCCGAAGCGGATCATCCGCGAGCGGACTTCGTCGGCGTGGACGCTGACGGCGGCGAGCGGGCTGCACAGCAGGGCAGCGGTGAGGATGGCGAGCAGCGGACGTTTCATCGGGACTACCTCTTATTGTTGTGAACGAAGCCGGCGCGCCCGCGCCGGTTGGGACGAATCAGCGCAGCCAGGTCAGCGGCACGGTGACGATGGCCGGGAAGGCGATCAGCAACGCGACTATGCCCAGGTAGATCAGGAAGAACGGCATCACCCCGCGCACCAGTACCTCCATGCGCAGCCGACCGATACCGCCGACCACGTTGAGCACGGTGCCCACCGGCGGGGTGATCAGGCCGATGGAGCCGATCAGCACGAACATCACGCCGAAGTACACCGGGTCGACCCCAGCCTTGATCGCGATCGGCGCCAGCACCGGGGCGAGGATGAGGATGGTCGGGGTCAGGTCGAGGACCATGCCCACCGCGATCATCAGCAGCATGATCGCCAGCACCAGCAGTTGCGGGTGGTCGGCCAGCGGCCCGAGCATGGCGCCGATCTCGTCCGGCAGCTGGGCCAGGGTGATCATGTAGGCCGATACCGTGGCGGCGGCGCAGAGGAACATCACCGAGGCGGTGGTGCGGCTGGCGCGGGTCAGGGTTTCCATCAGGCTGGCCCAGCTCAGCTCGCGGTACAGCAGGGTCGACACCGCCAGGGCGTAGACCGCGGCGACCACCGCCGCCTCGGTCGGGGTGAAGATGCCGAAGCGCAGGCCGCCGACTATGATCACCGGCAGCATCAGCGCCGCGGCGCCGTCAACCAGGACGCGGCGGCGCTCGGCGGCGCTGGCCTTGGCCGGGGTCGGCTCGGTGAAGCCGCGGGCGATCAGGCTCCAGGCGACGATCAGCCCGGCGCCCATGATCAGCCCCGGCACCAGGCCGGCCATGAACAACTGGCTGATCGAGGTGTTGGTGACCACACCATAGATCACGAAGGGCATCGACGGCGGGATGATCGGCGCGATGATGCCGCCGGCGGCCACCAGGCCGGCCGAGGAATGCAGCGGGTAGCCGCGCTGGCGCATCATCGGCAGCAACAGGGTGGCCAGCGCCGCGGTGTCGGCCAGGGCCGAGCCGGACATGCTCGCCAGCAGCACCGCGGCGGCGATGGCGACGTAGCCGAGGCCACCGCGCAGGTGGCCGAAATAGGCCTGGGCCATGGCGATGATGCGCTTGGAGATGCCGCCGGCATTCATCAGCTCGCCGGCGAGGATGAAGAAGGGCACGGCCAGCAGCGGGAAGCTGTCAGCGCCGGCGAGCAGGTTCTGCGCCAGCAACTGCACGTCCCAGAAGTCCAGGTACCACATCAGCAGCGCCGCCGTGAGGATCAGGGCGAAGGCGATGGGCATGCCGAAGGCCATGAAGCCCAGCAGGGATGAAAGGAAGACGGCGACGGTCATCGGCAGGTCCTCGGTGGGCAGTGCCCGTTCTTGTTAGTGATGACGCAGCCTCAATCGACTTGCGCGTGAGCCAGGCTTGCCTGCGGCGCGCGGCGCCACAGGTTGATCAGTTGCACCAGGGCGAGGACGGCCAGCACCGTCATGCAGGCCAGCACCGGCACCATGGCCAGCACCACCGGATAACCGACCACGGTGCTCTGGTTGCCCCAGCCGAACTGCACCTGCATCCAGGCGCCCCAGGCCGCCAGCAGGCTGGCGCCGGCCACCAGCAGCCAGCTCAGCGAGTCCAGCAGACGTTGCGCAGACTGTGGGAAGCGGTCGCGGATCATGCGGAAGGTCATCAGCTCGCCGCGGCGCATGCTCGAGGCCACGCCGACGAACACCAGCCAGACGAAGGCCAGCCGCGACAGTTCCTCGGCCCCGGCCCAGCCGGTGCCGAAGGCGTAGCGCAGCACCACGTTGGCGAACACCGCCAGCACCATGAAGGCCATCAGCGTCGCCATCAGGCCGTCGGTGAGGCGGTCGAACAGCCGCGCCAGGCGGCCCTCGTAGATGGGCTCGGCGCCCAGCTGCGCGGCATGGTTAGCGCTATCAATTTCTGTCGTCGAACCAGCGGCGGCGGCGCCCGAGCCGGCCTCCGGCAGATCGCGGCGCAACCAGGCGCAGATATCCGCCAGCAGCGCCTCGCGGCTGGCGGCCGCATCCAGGGTCAGCACCTGGGGTTCGCCGGCCGGCGCTTCGAGGGTGGCAAACTGGCTGTCGACCAGCGAGGTGGGCATGAAATGCCCGGGACGCGCGCCGACTCGCTGCAGCGCGGTGGCCTGGTCGATCTGCAGATGCACGAACTGCAGCCCCGGCACCGCCGCGCGCAGGCGCTCGCGGTAGGCGCGCTTGAGCGCCGAGCAGGCCAGCACGAAGCCCTCGCCCGCCGCCTGGGCGGCCAGCATCTGCTCGCTCAGGGCGTGCAGCCAGTGGCTGCGGTCGTCGTCGCTCAGGGGGATGCCGGCGCGCATGCGCTCGACGTTCTCGCGGGGATGGAAGTGATCGGCTTCGATATGGCGCCAGCCGAGGGTGGTGGCCACCGCCTGACTGATCTCGCTCTTGCCGGAGCCGCTGACGCCCATGACCACCAATGTGGTGCGGGCAGGCAGTGCGAAAGGCTGTTGTTGCATGGGAACTCCAGGGCGCCATCTGCGTGGCGCCGCTCATTGTTTGGCCGGATGTTAGCGCTATCCAAATCGTTCGACAACCCTATTGCGGCAACATTTCGTAGAGCATTTCTGCGTCAGGCGGCGCAGCGACTCTAGCCCGCGGTCCGCCGCTGCGGTCACCATCGCGGGATAGCGACCGCAGAAGATCCCTCGACCATGACCCCATTCCGCCCTCGCCCCTGGCTTGCCGCCCTGCTGCTGCCGCTGGCCGCGCAGGCCGAGAACGTGCCCGACTACCAGGCCGAACCGCTGGTGGTCACCGGCAGCCGTTACCAGGCCAGCGGCTGGCGCCTGCCCTTCTCGGTCAACCGCATCGATGTCGAGCAGGCCACCCTGGGCAAGCCGGGGGTCAACCTGTCTGAGGCGCTCGGCAGCGTGCCCGGCCTGGTGGTGCAGAACCGGCAGAACTACGCCCAGGATCTGCAGCTGTCTTCGCGCGGCTTCGGCGCCCGCTCGGCCTTCGGCATCCGCGGTATCAAGCTGCTGGCCGATGGCGTGCCGCTGTCCAACCCCGACGGCCAGGGCCAGGCGGCGACCTTCGACCTCGATACCCTGGAGCGCATCGAGGTGCTGCGCGGCCCCTTCGCCAGCGTCTACGGCAGCAACTCCGGCGGAGTGATCCAGCTGTTCTCGCGTGATGGCGAGGGCGCGCCGAGGGTATCGCTCGATACCTCGCAGGCGGCCTGGGGCACCAGCCGCACGCGAGTCAGTGCCGAGGGCGGCAACGACCAGGCCGGCTTTATCCTCAACCGCTCGCACTTCGAGACCGACGGTTATCGCGAGCACAGCGGCGCCATCCTCGACAAGAGCTTCGCCAAGCTGACCCTGTACCCGGACGATGCCAGCAAGCTCAGCCTGAGCTTCAGTCAGCTCGACCAGAACGACACCCAGGACCCGCAGGGCCTGACCTGGCAACAGGTGCAGGCCGACCGCCGCGCCGCCGCCCCCAGCGCTCTGGCGTTCAATACGCGCAAGACGGTGGATCACCAGCAGCTGGCCCTCAACTACGAGCGCAGCTTCGCCGCCGGCACCTGGCAGAGCACGCTGTACAGCGGCACGCGGCGGGTGATCCAGTACCAGTCGATCCCGGTCGCGGTGCAGGCCAATCCGTCCCATTCAGGCGGAGTGATCGACTTCGAGCGGCGCTTCTTCGGCGCCAGCAACCGCTGGATCCAGCCCTTCGACCTGGGCAGCAGCCTGCTGACCCTGACCGCCGGCCTGGACTACGACCATTCCCGCGACGACCGCCAGGGCTTTGAGAACTTCGTCGGTAGCACCCTGGGGGTGAAGGGCAACCTGCGCCGCGACGAGCGCAATGAGGTCAGCAGCCTGTCGCCCTATGTCCAGGCCGCCTGGCAACTGGGCAAGCTCGACCTGCAGGCCGGCCTGCGCCACAACGAAGTGCGGTTCGAGGTGGACGACCGCTTCCTGAGCAATGGCGACGATGGCGGCGCGGTCACCTACCGCGAGCTGACCCCGACCCTGGGTGCCAGCTACGCGCTGCTGCCGGAGCTGAATCTGTACGCCAGCTGGGGCAAGGGCCTGGAGACGCCGACGCTCAACGAACTGTCGTACTCCGATCCCGACAACGGTTTCGGCTTCGACCTGCAACCGGCCACCAGCGAGCAGGTCGAAATCGGCCTCAAGGCCCGCCTCGGCCAGGCCAGCGACCTGCAACTGGCGCTGTTTCAGATCGATACCGACGACGAGCTGGTGGTGGAATCGGCCAGCGGCGGCCGCACGCGCTTTCAGAACGCCGCACAGACCCGCCGTCGCGGCGTGGAACTGGCGGTGGCAAGCCAGCTCAGCGAAACCCTGCGCGGCAACCTCGCCTACAGCCATATCGAGGCCGTCTACAGCCAGGCCTTCGCCAGCGGCGGCCGGCCGATCACGTCTGGCAATCGCCTGCCCGGCATCCCCGCCAGCACCCTGTATGGCGAACTGGCCTGGCAGCCGCGCGAGGGTTTCAGCACCGCCATCGAAGGGCTGTACCGCAGCAAGCTGTATGTCGAGGACAGCAACCAGGCCAAGGCCGCGCCTAGTTACGCCCTGTTCAACTGGCAGGCGCGCTTCGAGCAGCAACTCGACGCGCTGACCTTCAACCAGGTGCTGCGCATCGACAACCTGCTGGACCGCCAGTACATCGGCTCGGTGATAGTCGGCGAGAGCAACGGCCGCTACTACGAACCCGGGCCGGAACGGGCCTGGTATGTCGGCGCTGGGGTGCAGTACCGGTTCGATTGAAACTCGGCCTACAAGCCCGCCCTACGAACTCAGCGGATACAGCCGCTCGTCGAACTGCTCCAGGCGCGGAAACACCAGCGGCACATCCTGGGCCAATCCTTCCAGGCGCTGCTGATAGGCGCGCAGAAAATCCTCGCGGGCGTCGTGGCTGATATAGGGCACATGCCAGGCGACGAAGGGTTCGAGCACGTCCATGCCGACATAGGCCAGGGTGCCGCGCAGCAGCGGGCGCAGCATGTCTTCCAGCGGCCCATGAATCGCCCCCGCGCCGAACATATGCTCGCGCCCGCCCAAAGTCAGGCTGACCAGGGCCTTCTTGCCGGCCAGGCCACCCTGGTCGTAGAAGCGCTTGCCGCCGTAGCAGACGCCGGAGACCAGCACCCGGTCGATCCAGCCCTTGAGCATGGCCGGCACCGAGAACCAGTACAGCGGGAAGTTGAGGATCAGCAGGTCGGCCCACAGCAGCTTGTCCAGTTCGGCCTGGATATCGGCGGCCAGCTGACCGCCCTTCACTCCTTCGCGCTGCTCCAGGGCATAGACCAGGTAGTCCGGGTTGGCCCGCGCGGTGAAATCGGCGGCCGAGGCCACCGGGTTCCAACCCATCGCATAGAGATCGGAAACCTGCACCTCATGGCCCTGCCCCTCCAGGGTCTCACGGGCCAGGTCGCGCAGGGCCGCGGTAAAGGACTGCGGCTCGGGGTGGGCGTGGACTATCAGTACCTTCATAAAAATTCCTTTATCGGGTGCGCCATGGCACCGGCAAATGACTCGGTGCGCATGGCGCACCCTACAACTCAGATCTGGATCGCCTTGACCTCGACGAATTCGTGCAGGCCTTCCTCACCCCACTCGCGGCCGTTGCCGGACTGCTTGTAGCCGCCGAAGGGCGCACGGTAGTTGAAGGCCGCGCCATTGACAAAGCACTGCCCGGCGCGCAGTTGCCGCGCCAGTTGCAGCGAGCGTTCGCGGCTGGCGGTCCATACCGCGCTGGACAGGCCGAAGGGCGAGTCGTTGGCCAGGCGCACGGCTTCGTCCTCGTCGGCATAGGGAATCAGGCACAGCACCGGGCCGAAGATTTCCTCCTGGGCGATGCGCATGCGGTTGTCCACCTCGGCGAACAGGGTCGGCCGCTGGTAGTAGCCGCGCTCCAGGCCGGTGGGCGGCTCGGCGCCGCCATACAGCAGGCGCGCGCCTTCGGCCTGACCCAGGCGGATATAGTCCTGCACCGTGCGGCGCTGGCCGGCCGAGCACATGGGGCCGAGAAAACTTGCCGGGTCCAGCGGGTCGCCCAGGCGCAGGGCCTCGCACTCGGCCACCGCCAGCTGCAGCGCCTCGGCATAGCGGCTGGCCGGCAGCAGCATGCGCGTCAGCGCGGTGCAGGTCTGCCCGGAATTGATCATCACGTCCTGCACGCCATGACGCACCGCCGCGGCCAGATCGGCGTCCGCGCCGATGATAAAGGGCGACTTGCCGCCCAGCTCCAGGCACACGCGCTTGACCGTCGGCGCCGCCGCCGTGGCCACCCGCACGCCAGCGCCAGTGGAGCCGGTAAAGGACAGCATGTCCACCTCGGGATGCCGCGCCAGGGCCTCGCCGACCTTGCTGCCAGGGCCGCTGACCAGGTTGAACACCCCGGCTGGCAGGCCGATGGCATGGACCATCTCGGCCAGCAGAAAGGCATGCAGCGGGGTTTCCTGGCTCGGCTTGAGCACCAGGGTGCAGCCGGCCGCCAGGGCCGGCGCCAGCTTGCCGAGCAGCTGATGCAGCGGGTAGTTCCAGGGGTTGATAAAGGCGCACACCCCCACCGCCTCGCGCAGCACCAGGGAGTTGCCGACCTCGCGCACCTCGTCCATCAGCGCCGCCAGCTCGGCGTAGCTGCGCAGACCTGCGATCGGACCGTCCACCTGCACCGCCCGGCACCATTGCACCGGCATGCCCAGCTCGGCGGTGATCAGCGCGGCCATCTCGCCGGCGCGGGCCTCCAGCAGCTCGGCCAGGGCGCGGATATAACCGGCACGCACATGGGCCGGCGTGCGCGACCAGGGGCCGAAGGCGCACCGCGCGGCGAGCACGGCGCGGTCC
>NZ_AVOF01000906.1:0-37349 GCF_000465935.2 Pseudomonas sp. EGD-AK9 | reverse complement strand
GCCGGCACGCTATCGTGGATCGGCGCCTCGCGTGCCATGAGCATGCCGCCGGCACGCCCGTTGAAGTGCGCGGTGATTTCCGCCAGCACCGACAGTGCCACGCTCTCCGGCGCGTCGCCGCCGATATCCAGGCCCATGGGGTAGTGCAAGCGCGCATAGGCGGGCAGGTGGCGGCTGATCGGCCCGATTTCGTCGAGCAGGCGCTCGGTACGACTGCGCGGTCCCAGCTGGCCGATATAGCTCGGCCGCAGGCGCAGCGCCCGTTCCAGCCAGTGGCGATCCTGACTGTAGCTATGCGACATGACCACCACCGCGGCGGACTCGAGCAGGGCGGCGAGGTCGTGATCCTGGTCGATGCCCAAGTGCAACACCTGGTTGGCCTCGGGGAAGCGCTCGCGGCGCGCAAAGTGGCGGCGGGCGTCGATCACCGCGACCTGCCAGGCCTGTTGCCGAGCCAGGCTCACCAGCGGCTGGGCGTCGTGGCCAGCGCCGAAAACCACTAGCCGGCGCGGGGGCGTCAGGTACTCGAAGAGTACTTCGACTTCGCCACCTGCCAGACGATAACGCTGCAATGCCGGGCTTTGCCGCTGCCGGACGGACTGCAAGTCGGCTTCCAGCGCCCGGGTCAAAGCAGCCTGCCGCAGGGTTAGGTGCAACTTGCCGGTGGGGTCGAGCGCGGCGCGTTCGGCCAGGCGTACGCTGTCGTCGCTACTGACGATCACCGTGGCCAGCACGGCGGGTGCGCCCGACGCTTGCACGTGGCGCAGCAGGGCCAGCGGCAGTGGCGTTTGTCCTCCCCGCACCCGCTCCAGCAGGATATGCACGGTGCCGTTACAGCCCAGGCCGAAAGCGAGTTCCTCTTCCTCATCGGCCGCGTCGACCCCCACGCCGGTACTGTAGGTACGGAGCACCGGTTCGCCGGCCTCGGTCAGCCACCAGGCTTTCTTGATCAGATCGCCTTCCAGGCAGCCGCCGCTCACCGTGCCGACGGCGCCGCCGATTTGCGGGATGAGCATTCGCGCGCCAGGGCGTCGATAGGCCGATCCCTCTACCTTGACCACGGTCGCCAGCACTGCTTGCTGCTGTGTGGCGTCCAGTTCGTCCAGCGCTCGCAACAATTGCACCGTCTCTCTCATGACAGCCTTTCCCGCTCGCTTGCCTGTGGTGCCGATTATTCACCAGGGCTCGCGCGGTATTGCCTGGCGAGCCTGGATGGCTCTTGAAGCATGGCTTAACAGTGGCAGGTCGCCAGGGCCGTTTCGCTTCAGTTTTTCTCAATCAAGTGGGGTTTTTATATCGTTTGTCGCACCCCCGGCAGGCTGCCGAACATAGCCTCATGGCGCCGTGGTCGCGGCACCTGAAACTGGAGGTCGAACAATGAGAACGTCCCTGTGGAGCACCGATGCTCCCGCGAGGCTGCTTGCTTCCTGCCACCGATCCACTGGCGAGATCGTCTTCCCGCCGGTTCCCGCCCATTCGCCGCTGGCCGATCAATACCAAGGCCTGCTGTTGGAGGGCGAAGGCACCCTGTACAGCTTCACCGTCATTCAGCCGAGCGCGAAAAGCGGCCTGCAGCCCTTCGCCCTGGGCTACCTGGACCTGGCCGGACCGGCGCGCCTGTTCGGTCGCATCAATGGCGCGCGGCGCCCGGCGATCGGCGACACCTGTCGCATCGTGCCCGATGACACCTACGGCTACGCATTCGAACTGGTGGAGGCTGCGCAATGACTCAGATGCACGTGATGGGCGGGGCCATGACCCGCTTCGGCAAGCATGTGGGCGTGAAGGCCCCGGAACTGGCCCAGCAGGCGATTCTCGCCGCCGTGGCCGATGCCGGCATCGCGCTCAAGGATATCCAGGCGATCTACTGCGCCAATGTGCTCGGCGGGATGATCCTCGGCCAGGTGATACTGCGCGACCTCGGTCTGGCCGGCATCCCGGTCTACAACGTCGAGAACGCCTGTGCCAGCGGCGCCACCGCCGTGCACCTGGCCAGGCATGCGCTGCTGGCCGAGCAGTACGACACCGTGCTGGTGTTCGGCATCGAGCAGCTCACCGCCCTGGGTGGCGGCACCATCCCGTTGCAGCGCAACGACGAGAAGACCGATCTCTACGCCGAAGCCGGCATGGTACTGCCCGCCGTCTACGCCATGCGTGGCACGCGTTTCCTGCATGAGCGCGGCGCCAAACCGGCCGATCTGGCTGCCGTGGCGGTGAAGAACCGCTTCCATGGTTCGCTCAACGCGTACGCCCAGCAGCGCACCGAGGTGACCCTGGAAGAAGTGCTGGCCTCGCGGATGATCGCCGACCCGCTGACCCTGCTGCAGTGCTGTCCCTCGCAGGTCGATGGCGCCGCCGCCCTGGTGCTGAGCAAGCGCCCCGGGCCGCATGCGAAGGACGTGCGCGTACTCGGCTCCATCGTGGTCTCCGGCCTGGCCGAAGGTCCGCGCGACGACATTCTCGACGCCGAGATCACTGCCCGTGCTGCGCGTCTGGCCTACGAGCAGGCCGGGGTCGAGCCCAAGGACGTCGGCGTGGTCGAACTGCACGACGCCTTCACCATCGCCGAACTGCTTTATTACGAGGCCCTCGGCCTGGCCGCACCGGGCGAGGCGGTGGCCCTGCTGCACTCCGGCGCCACCCGCGTCGGTGGGCGGGTGCCGGTCAATCCCAGCGGCGGCCTGCTGGCCAAGGGACACCCGCTGGGCGCCACCGGCGTGGCGCAGATGGTCGAGCTGATGTGGCAGCTGCAGGGCCGTGCCGGCGCACGCCAGGCCCATGCGCCGCGCATCGGCGTGGCCCAGTGCACCGGTGGCGGTATCGCCGGTGTCGATCACGCGGCCTCGTCCGTGCACGTGCTGGGGGTGTGAGATGAGCGAGAAAACCTTCCACAGTGGCCAGGTCGCCGCTGTCACCGGTTCCGCCCGCGGCATCGGCCTGGGCATCGCCAGCCGCCTGGCCGCGCAAGGCGTAACCGTCTACCTGCTGGACCGCGACGAGACGGCGCTGGCATCTGCCGTCGCCCGCCTGCGTGACCTGAGCATGGAGGTGCATGGCCTGGCCCTCGACCTCACCGACGGCGAGGCGGTGGCGAAGACCTTCGCGCAGATCGGCGAACGCCACGGTGCGCTGGATTTCCTGGTCAACAACGCCGGTGTGGTGCGCGACAAGCGCTTTCTGAAGATGACCGAGGAAGACTGGGACCTGGTGGTCGACAGCAACCTGCGCGCACAGTTTCTCTGCTGCAAGGCGGCGCTGCCGCTGATGCTGGAGCGCGGCTTCGGGCGCATCGTCAACCTGTCCTCGCGCGCCTGGCTGGGGGGCTTCGGCCAGGCCAACTATTCCGCCGCAAAGGGCGGGGTGGTCAGCCTGACCCGCAGTTTGGCCATCGAGTTCGCCGCCAAGGGCATCACTGTCAACGCCGTCGCACCGGGCATCGTGGACACGCCGTTGTTCCAGAACTTCGAGCCTGAAGTACAGGCGCGGTTGAAGGACACGGTACCGGTCAAGCGCATCGGCAACCCGGACGATATCGCCAACGCGGTGGAGTTCTTCCTCGCGCCGGCCAGTTCCTACGTCACCGGGCAAACCCTCTACGTCTGCGGCGGGCGCAGCCTGTCGTCGGCCAGCGTGTGAGGAGGTCGCCATGGCCGTCCAAATGGAAATCCGCGGCGCGGTAGCCCGCATCGTGCTCCATCGCCCCGAGGTGCTCAACGCACTGAACCTCGAAGCGCTGCACGAGTTGCGCGCGCACCTGGCCGAGGTGCGCGATCGCCGCGAGATTCGCACGGCGATCATCACCGGGGCCGGCGACAAGGCGTTCTGCGTCGGCGCGGACCTCAAGAGTACGCGTCAGTCGCCGGCCTCCTACGCCGAGGCGTTGTTTCTCGCCAACCAGCCGGCGGCCGACGCCGGCCTGTACATCCGCCTGATGGATCTCACCGACCTCGATCTGCGCAAGCCGCTGATCGCGGCGGTGAACGGCCATTGCCTGGGCGGCGGGCTGGAACTGGCGCTGCAGTGCAGCCTGCGCATCGCCTCGGACAATGCCAGCTTCGGCCTGCCGGAGGCGGTGGTCGGCTCGATTCCCGCGGTGTCCGGCCTGCACCGGCTACTCAAGGCGGTGCCCGCGGCGCATGCCATGCAGATGGCGCTCACCGGCCAGCGTATCGACGCGCGGCAGGCAGCGGTCATCGGCCTGGTTTCCGAGATCACGGACAGCCAGCTGGGCCTGCAAGAGCGCGCCTTGGCCCTGGCCGAGCGCATCGCCGCCGCCGCACCGCTGGCCGTGCAGGCGCTGCAGTCGCTCTCGGTGGAAACCGCACACCTGTCGGCTCGCGACGCCCAGCGTCTGACCGAGCTGTACTGGGGCGCCTTGCGCGACAGCGAGGATCGCCTGGAAGGGCGTGCCGCCTTCGCCGAAAAACGTACGCCGAACTATCGAGGGCGCTAGCCCCGGGAGGCCGCCATGCAATTGCACAATCCCTTTCTGCAGAGCCAGGGCGTCGAGCTGATTCACTGGGCGCCCGGCGAAGCCGAGTTCCACATGCCCATCGAGGCGCGCCACCTCAATCGCCAGGGCATGCTGCACGGCGGGCTGATCGCCACCCTGCTGGATGCGGCCTGCGGCTACGCCGGACTGCACACGGGGGAGGGCGAGGAGGAGCTGCACGGCGTGACCGTGATGCTGAACATCGCCTACCTCAACGCCGCACGCAGCGGCAGGGTGATCGCCAGGGGGCGGGTCAATCGTCAGGGCCACAGCCTGTACTTCGCCGAGGCCACGCTGAGTTCGGCGGACGGCGAGTTGCTGGCCACCGCCCAGGGCAGCTTCAAACGGGGAGGGCGCCGCCATGTTGCGTGATGCCCTGCAGGGCCTGACGGTGCTGGACTTCACCCAGATCGCCGCCGGCCCCACCTGCACCATGCTGCTGGCCGACATGGGCGCCCGGGTGATCAAGATCGAGCCGCCGGAAGGCGAGCTGGGACGCACCCTCGGCCCAGCCTGGGTCGGCGACGACAGTGCGCTATACCACGGTTTCAACCGCGGCAAGCTGGGCGTTTGCCTGGACCTCAAGCACCCGGACAGCCAGGCCATAGTGCGGCGTATGGTGGCCGAGGCCGACGTGCTGATCGAAAGCATGCGCCCCGGGGTGATGGGGCGTCTTGGCCTGGGCTACCAGGCCTTGGCCGAGATCAACCCGGCGTTGGTCTACTGCTCCATCTCCGCCTATGGCCAGCAGGGGCCCTTTGCCGACCGCGCCGGGGTCGACGGCATCCTCCAGGCCGACTCCGGATTGATGAGCCTGATCGGCCTGCCCGGCTCGCCACCGTGCAAGGTACAGGCACCCGTGGTGGACGTGGTGACCGGTTATATGGCCTGCATGTCCATCCTGGCCAAGCTGCATGCGCGTCAGCGCGACGGGCAGGGGGGGCACCTGGATGTCAGCCTGATGAATTCGGCGTTGGCCCTGCAGCAGTCCTCGATCACCAGCTACCTGCGCGACGGGCAGCGACCGACACCGATCGGCAGTGCCGCGCCCTATGCAGCGCCCAACGAGGCGTTCCAGACCGCCGATGGCTGGATCATGGTGGCCGCCTACAACGGCAACCGCTGGCAGCGATTGTGCGGAGTTCTCGGTCATGCCGAATGGGTGGGTGACCCTCGTTTCTCCAGTTCGGCGCAGCGGGTCAAGCATCGCCGCGAGATGCAGATGGCGCTCAATGCGGCGTTCGTCACCCAGCCAACCGCGCATTGGCTGCAGGTGCTGCGTGACGCCGACATCCTCTGCGCCAAGGTGGCCAGTTACGACGACTTGCTGGAGCATCCCCAGCTCGCCGAGAACGGTCTGCTGACCTGTGTCATGCATCCACGGCACGGTAGCCTGCGCACCCTGGGGTTCCCGGTGAACAGCGCCGAAGCGGCGACTACGCCGTACCGGCCGGCGCCCGATCTCGGTGAGCATTCACGCGGCGTGCTGCGTAGCTATGCCTTTAGCGAGGACGAGATAGAGGCGTTGACCAATAGCGGCGCGGTGCGCGACAGGCAGATCGCTGCGAGTTCCTGAGCAGGGAGCAGGGTAGTAGGCCGCCCCGGTTTCCCGAGGCGGCCTCTTGCTGGTCAGGCCTCAGGCCGCGTTGCGCGTCTGGCGCGCCTGTTCCAGCAGCCACAGGCGGAAGGTAGCCATATCTTCGCTTTCCGGTCGGTGCTTGGGCGTCAGCAGGTAGTAGGTGTATGCGCCCATATCGACGCTCTGCTCGAAGGGCCGCACCAGGGTGCCCTCGCGCAACTCCTTCTCCACCAGAAACAGCTGCGCCATGGCGATGCCTTGGCCGCCGACGGCGGCGGCATAGGCCATCGACGAGCTCTGGTAGCTCATGCCGGCACGTGCATCGACCTGGCCGATCACGCCGGTCGCTTCCAGCCAGTGCGCCCAGTCGTCCGGGCGGGCCAGCGAATGCAGCATGCTGTATTCGGCCACGTCCGCCGGGCCGTGCAGGCCGGGGCCGGTATCGAGCAGGGCAGGGCTGCACACCGGCGCCAGCACGTTGTCGCTGAGCACGTAGCAGTTGCAGTTGGGCCAGTCGCCGGCGCCCAGGCGGATGGCGGCGTCGAGGTCGTCCTTGTGGAAATCGACCGGATCGAGCGAGGCCGTCAACAGCACCTCGATCTTCGGGTGCTCCTGGTGGAAGCTGGCCAGGCGTGGGATCAGCCACTGCATGGCAAAGGTGGTGTAGGCGCGTACCTTGATCTGCCGGCGCTTGGGCGGGCGCTTGAGTTTGCGCGTAGCGCTGCGCAGCTCCTCGATGATGCGCGCCACGGCGTTGAAATACTGCTCGCCGGCGGGGGTGAGGCTGATCTGCCGGTGGCCACGGACGAACAGCGGCTGCTCAATGAACTCTTCCAGGCTGCGGATCTGTCGCGATACGGCGCCCGGGGTGACGTTCAACTCGTCGGCGGCGAGGGTGATGCTCAAGTGGCGGGCGACGGCTTCGAAGGCCCTGATGGCATTGAGAGGGGGCAGTCTGTCCTTCATTGAAATCTTCTTGTCGGTCGGCGGACGGCGCGAATCTTACTCTATATCTGATTGACAAAAACTCAAGCAAGAGGGGCTGTTTTATCGTTTGCCGCTTATGGCACGGCGTTCCTGGCATCCGCTCCCGGACGCCATCACAACAACCAGAGAGTGCCGCCCCATGAGTCATATCCACCTGATCGCCTGGCGCGATCTTCGCCGCATTTCACGCCATCCCCTGTGCCTGTGTTCCAGGACGCCGGGATGCCTGCCCACTGGTCGGGCAGGCACGGAGCTTGCTGCTTTACTGCTTAATTAGGCTGCACTCCATGAGGCCCCCTGGATGAACCGCAACGATCTGCGCCGCGTCGACCTGAACCTGCTGGTGATCTTCGAAACCCTGATGTTCGAGAAGAACCTGACCCGTGCAGCGGAGAAACTGTTTCTTGGCCAGCCGGCCGTCAGTGCGGCCCTGGCGCGGCTGCGTGACCTGTTCGACGACCCGTTGCTGGTGCGCAATGGCCGCACCTTCGAACCCACGGCACGAGCCTTGGCGATCCTCAGGGAGCTGCAGCCGGCGATGGACACCATTTCCTGCGCCGTCAGTCGTGCCCGAGAGTTCAACCCGGCGAACAACCGCGACACCTTTCGTATCGGCCTGTCGGACGACGCCGAGTTCGGCTTGTTTCCGGCATTGCTCAACCAGATCCGCGAGGAAGCGCCGGAAGTGGTGATAGTGGTGCGGCGAGTAAATTTCCTGCTGATGTCGCCGATGCTGGCCTCGGGTGAAATTTCCGTCGGCGTCAGCTACACCACTGACCTACCGGCCAACGCCAAGCGTCGCAAGCTGCGCGAACTCAAGGTCAAGGTCCTGCGCGGCGATGATCGCCCCGGGCCGCTGACCCTGGACGAATACTGCTCGCGCCCGCATGCGCTGGTGTCGTTTTCCGGCGATCTGAGCGGCAATCTGGATAACGACCTGGCCAAGCTGGGCCGCACGCGTCGGGTGGTGCTGGCGGTGCCGCAGTTCAGCGGATTGCGCTCGATCCTCGCTGGCACCGAGTTGCTCGCCTCGGTGCCGGATTATGCGGCGGCGGCCTTGATCGAAGGCACCAGCCTGCGCGCCGACGATCCGCCGTTCCCGATCGTCACCTCCGATCTCGCCATGGTCTGGAGCGGGGTGACCGACAACGACCCCGCCGAGCGCTGGTTGCGAAGCAAGATCGTCGAGCACATGGCCACGCCCGACCTCTAGCAGTTGCCGGCCGGGTGTGCCTGGCCCTCCGTCAGGTACACGCACAGATCGGTCAGCGGTGGCATGGCGGGAATCTCGAAGTACATCTGCACCAGCCAGCCGCGGTGGTAGGTGGCGTGATTCACCACATGCAGCAGCATGGCGCCGGCCGTCATGCTGCCTCGATTGCCTGAGACAAAGGCGAAATCGATGACCTCGTCCAACGAGCTTTCGCTCAACTGCGCGCTCCAATCGACGTACCAGTCGTCGACCTCTCGCTGCGCCTGGCACAGCTCGGCAAGGGCTGGGTAGGGCATGGCCTGGCGTGAAGTGAAGCCGTGATCGCGATGCTGCAGGTGGGCCTGCCAGATGCGGTCGACCACGTACATATGGTTGAGCACGCCGATCATGCTCTTGATAGGGCCGGCGCGCTCCCGGGAAAGCTCCTCCGCGGGCAGTTCGCCCAGGCTGTCGAAAAAGAGCTGGTCGGCCCAGCGCTTGTACTGGCTGAGCATGCTGGCTGTGGCGACGTTGATCATTGGTTGCCCTCCCAGGGGCGCAACGGTAGGTGTCCTTCGGTTGGTAGCTCCAGGCAGGTGTGGCAAGTGACTACTGGGTATAGACCAAATGCCGCTCAAGATCGACGCCTGCTCCCCCGGGAACGCAAACGCCCCGCGCGGAGCAGTCCGTCGCGGGGCGTTAGGGGCCTAGCTCCGCCTAGAGGCGGATGATCACCGACTTCAGCTGGGTGTAGTGGGAGAGGGCGTCGATGCCCTGTTCGCGGCCGTAGCCGCTCTGCTTGAAGCCGCCGCAGGGCGTCTGCACGAAGCCGCCGCTGTACTCGTTGACCACGATGCGCCCGACCTCCAGGCCGGCAGCGACGCGGTGCACGCGGCCGATGTCGCGGCTCCAGATGCCTGCGCCCAGGCCGAACTCGCTGTCGTTGGCGATGCGCAGGGCATCGGCTTCGTCCTTGAACGGGATCACGCAGAGAATGGGGCCGAAGATCTCCTCCTTGGCCAGGGTCATGTGGTTGTGCACCCCGGCGTAGACGGTGGGTTCGATGTACCAGCCGCCGCCAAGATGCTCGCCACTGGCCACCTTGCCGCCGATGACGGGTTTCAGGCCTTCACGCTCGGCGACCTCGAAGTAGCTCTGCACCTTTTCGAACTGGGCGCGGGTGGTGATGGGGCCGGAGGTGGCATCGAACTGCGGGCCGACCCGCAGCGCGGCGACCTCGGCGACGAGCTTGTCGAGAAAACGTTCGTGGATATTCTCCTGCACCAGCAGGCGCGTACCGGCGCAGCACCATTGCCCACTGTTCCAGGTAAAGGCGCGGGTGGCCCCCTTGGCGGCAGCGTCCAGATCTGCGTCGTCGAACACTATGTTGGCCGATTTACCGCCCAGTTCCAGGGTCAGCGGCAGGATGCGCTCGGCGGCGATACGGCCCAGTTCCTGGCCGGCGCTGATGCCTCCGGTGAAGGAGATCTTGCGCATCAGCGGGTGACGGGCCATCTGCGGACCGAGCACGCTGCCCTTGCCGACGATCACATTGAACACGCCGGCAGGCAGGCCGGCTTCCTCGACGGCGATACGGGCCAGTTCCACCAGCGAGGCAGAGGTGTGCTCGGAAGGTTTGGCCACCACCGTGTTGCCGGTCGCCAGGGCCGGTGCGATGGCTCGTGCCGCCTGATGCAGCGGGGCGTTCCAGGGCAGGATGACGCCAATCACGCCGAAGGGGTCGCGGCGGGTGTAGACATGATAATTCGGCCCCTGGTTGATGACCTCGCCATCCATCACGTTGACCAGGCCGGCATAGAACTCGAAATACTGCGCGGTGAGATCCATCAGGGCAGCCATCTCGCCGCCGGGTTTGCCGGTTTCGGCACTTTCCAGAGCACCGAGGCGGCCTTCACTGCGGCGGACGATGCGGGCCAGTTCCAGCAGCACGCGGCCGCGCTCGGAGGGGCGCATGTCGCGCCAGGCAGGCAGTGCCTGATGGGCGTTGTCGATGGCGAAGTCCATGTCCTGCGGGTCGCTGTTGGCCACTTCGCCCATCTTCTCGGCGGTGCGCGGGTCGAGCTTGTCGACGTAGAGTCCGCTGCCCGGCTGCACCGAGCGGCCACCGATATAACTGTCCACTTTCAACATCTTCGAGTCTCCTCGTTCATTTCCGGGCCCCTTGATCGGGTGGGCCTCTTGTTGATCGATGCACTGCGCATGCTCGGCAGGTTGGTGGCTGCAGCAGGCCCGTTCAACGGAGATTTCGGCTGTCGTCAGTTGAGAAAATATCACTCGGAAAGGCGCTGCGATGCCCGGGCCTGGCTCCCGCGTCATTCGCGCTGCGGGGCGACTGGGTTGACTTGCAGTCAACCGAAAGACGCGGAAATCTCGCTTCACCGGCCCCAGCCCTGGTGCCATCGTTCGTAGCAACGACAACAAAAAGACATGCTCACAGGAGCCATGCCATGAACAATGACAATAGTGCGGTATACAACCTCATGCCTGACGCCAGTTCGCCTGCAAGCGCCGACACCCAGGGGCGCAAGCTCAACAAGACCGAGCGCAAGGCGATAGTCGCGGCGACGCTCGGCACTATCGTCGAGTACACCGACTGGGTGATCTACGCGACCTTCTCCTCGATTCTCGCCAAGCAGTTTTTCCCCGCGGGCAATAGCCTCACGGCGCTGTTGTCGGTGCTTGCCGTATTCGCCGTAGGTTTTCTCATGCGCCCAATCGGCGGTGCGGTGCTCGGCGTGTTTGCCGACCGCTACGGGCGCAAGAAGGGCCTGACGCTATCGATCCTGCTGATGTCGGTGGCCTCGCTGGTAATTGGCATCTGTCCCAACTACGAGAGCATCGGCATTGCCGCACCTATCATCCTGGTGCTGGCTCGCCTGACTCAGGGCTTTTCGGCCGGTGGTGAGTTCGGCTCGGCCTCGGCCTTTCTGATCGAATCGGCACCGTCCAATCGCCGTGCCTTCGCCGGCTCCTGGCAATGGTTCGCGATCAACGCCGGCACCCTGGTGTCCTTTCTGCTCGGTTTCGTGCTCGCCTCGGTGGGTAGCGACACCGCCCTGGAGGACTGGGGCTGGCGGGTGGCCTTCATCATCGCCGCGGCGATGGGCATGCTGACCCTGTGGATTCGCTTGTCGGTGCGTGAAACCGAGGTGTTCAACTCGCGCGTGGTGCAGAAGGCCGAGGATAAGCGGCCGATTCGTGAAATTTTCACCAAGCACCGCAAGGATGTGGCGCGGGTAATCGGCGTGGCCATGGCCGGCAACCTGCTCAACTATGTGTGGATGGTCAGTTATCCGTCGCAGGTGCATCTGGTGACTGGCATGTCGATTCGCGAAACGCTGCTGGCCGGGGCCATCGCGGTGGGCGTGTCGTTGCTGTTGATGCCCTTGGCCGGCATGCTGGCCGACCGCGTCGGCCGGCGCCCGGTGCTGATCGCCTTCGCCGCCTGCGCCGCGCTGTGGGCCTGGCCGAGCTTCGCGCTGCTGCATGAGGGCATCAGCCTGGTGGAGGTGGCGCTGCTGCAGACCGTGTCGATGATTATCCTCACCGGTTTCGGTGCAGCCTCGGCGGTGACCATGGCCGAGCAGTTTCCGGCCGAGGTGCGTGTTACCGGCATCGCGCTGCCTTATGCGCTTTCGGTGACCCTGTTCGGCGGCACCTCGCCGTACATCATGACCGCCATGGCAGGCTGGGGGTACGGCCACCTGTTCTGGATCTACCTGGTGGCCGTGAGCCTGGTCAGCTTGTTGGTATACGTCCGCATGCCGGAGATGAAAGGTCAGCCACTGCGTTGAAGCTTCGGAGCGCCAAGGCCGCCTCTCGGGGCGGCCTTGGCGAAACCTCGCCAGGGCCAGCGAGCAGCATCAGGGAGCACACCTTGTAGTCCAGCTGATCAATGAGCCAATTCGTAAGTAGCGCTTCAAAACCTCTGCAGCCTTGCACGTCTTGTCCAATTCTCGGCTGCCATCGACCATGCGCCGACCCCGAGGCGTTAGCCGCGGGAAGCAACGAGTAACCCCAACCGCCAAAACTCGCCTCAGGAGGTAACCCGTGATGGATGCCTACGCCAGCCCCATAGCCTACCGCCAGGTGCTCGGTTTCGTGGCCGGCTTGTGGCTGCGTCGTCGAGGATACTTCTTCCTCGGGTTGACCCTGACGCTGGCGGCGACCGGATTCGACCTGCTGCTGCCCTGGGCGTCGGCACGACTGATCGAAAGCGTCGCCGAGAGCGCCGATCAGGCGATCGTGTGGCAGAGCTGGGCGTTGCTGCTGGCGGCGTTCGCCGGTTTCGCCATCAGTCGCAACCTGGCCCATCGCCTGTGGATTCCGCTGGCCGCGCGCAACATGCAGGCGGTTCTGTTGCAGGGCTTTGAACACGTGCTCGCCGCGCCTGCCGACTGGCACGCGAACCAGGCTACCGGCGAAACCGTGCGGCGCCTGCGCCGAGCGATGGAGGGGTATGACGCAGTCACCGACGCCGCCACCATCCACCTTGGCCCGGCACTGGTTGTGCTACTTGGGCTGATCCTGATGATCGGCTGGCGCGAGCCGTTGGCTGGGGTGCTCGCGTTGCTGGTGGCGCTTGCCTTCATCGCCAGCAACCTGCTGGTGGGTATGCACTGGATTCGCCCGGCTAGCCAGCAGGCCAATGCCAGCGACAGTCAGCTCAGCGGCATCGTGGCCGACGTGCTGGCGGCATCGGTGACGATCAAGGGTTTTACCGCCGAAGGGCGTGAGCAGGGTCATATGGCACAAGTCGCCCATGTCTGGGGGGCTTCCTCAGCCATGGCCTGGCGCCGCTTCGTCGACCTCGGACTGGTCCAGAACTTGTTGCTACTGCTGCTGCTCACCGGTTTGAGCGGCGTGGCGCTGTACACCTGGATGCGTGGAAACACCGGCGCCGGCGACGTGGCCTTCGCCGTGACCTCCTTCCTCCTCATGGCGGGTTATCTGCGTGGTTTCGGCGAAAACCTGCGGGTGGCGCAGAAGGGCCTGGAGGATGCGGCCGATGCGCTGATGCTGACGGCGTTGCCGCGCGAGGAAACAGTTGAGCAGGTGGTCGAGGACAGGCTCTGGCGTGGCGAGGTGGTATTCGAAGGGGTGAGCTTCGCCTACCCGTCCACCACCTTGCCTGTTCTCGATGGTCTGGACCTGCGCGTCAGGCCTGGGGAAACGCTCGCCATCGCCGGTCCCAGTGGCTCCGGCAAGTCCACCCTATCCCGGCTGTTGCAGCGCTTCTACAGCCCGGATAGGGGGCGCATTCTGCTGGACGGACGGGATATCGCAACATTGCCCCTGGCTGCGCTGCGCCAGCATGTTGCAGTGGTGACTCAGGAGCCGATGCTGCTGAATCGCTCGATCCGCGAAAACATCCTGTACTCGCGGTCGGGCGCCAGCCAGGAAGAGATGATCGCCGCCGCCAAGGCAGCCTGTGCGCACGATTTCATCATGCAGTTGCCGCATGGCTACGACACCCAGGTCGGTGCCTATGGTGCGCGCCTGTCCGGTGGCCAGCGCCAGCGCCTGGCCCTGGCGCGCGCGCTGCTGGTGGATGCGCCGCTGCTGGTGCTGGACGAGGCGACCTCGGCGCTCGATCCGCAGACCGAGGCCCAGGTGCTGGCGAATCTCGCCACCTTGCGTCCGCAGCAGACCCGTATCGTCATCGCCCATCGTCCTGCGGTGATACTGGCGGCGGACCGGGTGGTGCGGATGGCGGCGGGCAAGGTCAGCGAGAGCGCCGCCATCTGAGCGGCGCCACCTCAGAGAACCAGCGGGACTTCGGCGACCTGTGCCAGGCTTTCGCGCTCGTTGCGCAGAAAATCGATCAAGGCGCGCAGTTTGGCGGGGACTCGGCGTCGGTCCGGATAGTAAAGGTGCAGGGCAGGGCAGGTCGGGCTCCAATCCTCCAGCAGGCGCACCAGTTGCCCCTGCTCAATGAAGGGTTCGATATAGCCATTGATCATGTAGGCGATGCCGAGTCCGTCCAACGCCGCTCGTACCAGAATCTCCGAGTCATTGAGGATCAACCGGCCCTTGGGCGGCAGGTCATACTTTTCATCGCCACGGGAAAAGCTCCAGCGCTCGATTTGCCCGCTGGTGGTATGGCGATAGCCGATGCAGTTGTGCGCCAGCAATTGCTGTGGATGAGTCGGCACCCCGTGCTGTGCCAGATAGCTCGGCGACGCGATGATCTGAGCCTGCAGCGGCGGCCCGACCGCAATTGCCACCATATCCTTCTCGACTGCCTCGCCAAAGCGGATACCGGCATCGAAACCCTGACTGACGATATCAACCAGCAGGTTTTCCACGCGTATCTCCAGGTTGATCTCCGGATAGGCAGCCATGAAGCGACTTAGCACTGGCTGCAGAACGATCAGATGCGCGGCTCGCGGGACGTTGATTCGCAACAGGCCTGAAGGATGATCGGCTTCGCGCCCCAGTTCGCGGGACGCCGAAGTCAGTAGCTCAAGGGCTGGCTGCACCCGCACCAGGTAGCGTTCCCCGATCTCGGTGAGGCTGACACTGCGGGTGGTGCGGTTGAACAGCACCAGGCCTAGACGTTGCTCGAGGTTACGGATGCTCTGGCTAACCGCCGAAGGCGACACCCCCAGCCTCACCGCGGCGGCGGAGAAGCCCTTCTCCTCGGCAACGGCAATGAAAGTCAGCAGTCCGTCTAAATGGTCTTGACGCATAGACCGCTCCGGCATCGGTGGGGGCCGAATGTACGACATTGCCAGCGCGCCGATTATGCAGATGGGCTTCAAGGGGCATGCAGCGGGGCCCCGGTTGAATTACACCTACCATACTAGTAGATGTAACGGATAAAGGTATTTGCCAGGCGGCACTGCTCAACGCTCAGGGCGGGCGTTTCGGGCGAACTCAATGAAGGCCTTGAGCGCCGCGGGGACGTGGCGGCGGCTTGGATAGTACAGGTGCAACCCTGGGTAATAGGGGCACCAGTCTTCCAGTACCTGAACCAAGCTGCCGTTGGCCAAGTGCTCGCTGACCATGTCCTCGAACACGTAGGCCAGGCCAACGCCCTGCAATGCAGGCCCGACCATCAGGGCGACGTCGCCCAGTATGAGAGGGCCTTCTACATCGATTTCCAGTTCGATACCGCCTCGGGCGAACTCCCAGCGATAGAAGGCGCCGCTCGGAAAGCGATGGCGGATGCAGGGCAGGCCGTGCAGATCCTGTGGCTGCTGTGGCGTCTGATGACGCTGGAAGAACTCCGGCGACGCCACCACCACCGAGCGCATGTAGGGCCCGATGGACAGGGACACCATGTCCGCCTCCAGGCGTTCGCCAAAGCGCACGCCTGCGTCGAAGCCGGCAGACACGACGTCCACCAGGGCATCGTCGGTCACGATGTCCAGGCGCACGTCCGGGTAGGCCTCGAGAAAGCGGCTGGCCAGTGGCAGCAGAACCAGTTGTGCGGCGGGGCGGCCGGCGGTGATGCGGAGGTTACCCGACGGTTTGTCGCGAAAGCTGTTGAGGTCTTCGAGGGCGTCGTCGATATCGCGAAAAGCTGGTTTGACCCGGTTATAGAGGCGCTCGCCAGCTTCGGTCAGTGCCACGCTGCGGGTGGTGCGATTGAACAGGCGGACCCCCAGACGGGTTTCCAGGGCCCGCAACGCATGACTCAGTGCCGACGCAGAGAGCCCGAGCTCTACCGCCGCGCGGCTGAAGCTGAGGTGCTGGGCGATGCTCAGGAAGATCGACAGATCTGCGGCGGATACCGGCTTCATATGTGAATCCTGCTCACAAAGTCATGTGAATTTCTTGGGATTATCACATCAGTAGTTGGATTTTAGAGTGGCGTCAACTCATCGAGAAGGCCCGGCAATGGTGCAGGGTCACTGACAGGAGGAGTTGATATGCGTACTTGGTTCATTACTGGAGCCTCCCGTGGTTTTGGCACGCTGATCGCAGAACATGCTCTGCGTGCCGGTGATGCCGTGATTGCCACCGCTCGCAAGCCTGAAGATGTCGTGGCCCGCCTCGGCAGCCATCCCAACCTGCTGGCCGTGCGTCTGGACGTGACCAGTGAGGCCGAGGCCCATCAGGCCGTCGCCGAAGGCGTCAAGCACTTCGGTCGTATCGATGTGCTGGTCAACAACGCCGGCTTCGGCGTACTTGGTGCGGTAGAGGAAACCAGCGCCAACGAAACCGAGCGCCTGTTCGCCACCAACGTGTTCGGTGTGCTCAACGTGATCCGCGCGGTGCTGCCGCACATGCGTCGGCAGCGCTCCGGCCACATCATCAACATTTCCTCCATCGGCGGGTACCAGGCCTACATGGGGTGGGGGGTCTACGGCTCCACCAAGTTCGCGGTGGAAGGCATCACCGAGGCACTGCATCAGGAAGTCGCGCCGCTGGGCATCCACGCCACTGTGGTCGAACCCGGCTTCTTCCGTACCGACTTCCTCGACGAGCAGTCGCTGGTGAAGACCGCGCTGGAACTGCCGGATTACGACGAAACCGTGGGCGCCATGCGCCGCTTCGCCAAAGATGCCAATCATGCGCAGCCGGGCAATCCGGTGAAGTTCGCCGAGGCCATTCTGGCTCTGGTCAATGCGCCGAAACCACCGCAGCGCCTGCCCTTGGGCAGCGACACCGTGGCGCGCATTGAGGAAAAGAACCACTTCGTCGCCAGCGAGCTGGCCGAGTGGAGAGACCTGGCCCTGTCCACCGACTTCCAGGCCTGAAGCAATCGTCCAACCTTGTAGAGGAAAGACTCATGAAAGCCATCCTGTTCTCTGTACTCGGCGTGCTGATGACCACTCAGGCCATGGCCACCGATCAACCGACCGCGCAGTCGTCCGACGCAGTCATCGATTACCACTACGGCATGCACCTGGATATCGCTCGGGTGGTGTCGCATAGCGAAATCCCGAATGTGTGTCATGCGGTGCCTGTGGAAATGACCTACGAGGATTCCAATGGTCAGCAGCACAGGATTCGCTATCAAGTAATGGGCAACGGCTGCCTGGGCGGCTAAGCCTCCCTCCTGCAACAGTCTCAGAAACCGGGCTTGCCCCGGTTTCTGTTTTTTCGCTCATGGAATTGATCCGCGCTCAGGTTGAACGCGCCGTCGATATGCCCTTCGCGAAACTCGGAGTCGCTACGAACGTCCAGCAGGGTTACACCTTCGGCAATCCGTGCTCGCGCTTGCCGCGGGCTAATCTGCAGTCGTCGACGGCGTAGCCTGCGCCGCGCGGCGCAGCAAGTCTTCGTCATGTTCGGCCATGGGGGACCTCTCAATAGGGTTTGTCGCCCAGGATGGTCGCGCGATGCATCACCCTGCGTTGTGGGCGGTAGTCATCGACGGCGTAGTGCTGGGTGATGCGGTTGTCCCAGAAGGCCACGTCGTTTTCCTGCCAGCGCCAGCGGATAGTGAATTCCGGGCGCGTGGCGTGGGCGAAGAGAAAGCGCAGCGGGGCAGCGCTTTCGGCGGCTTCCAGTTCGTTGATGCGGTTGGTGAAGCCGTCGTTGACGAACAGGCCCTTGCGTCCGGTAACCGGGTGGGTGCGCACCACCGGGTGCACCACGGGCGGGTGGGTGCGCTGCACCTCGTGGTAATGCGCCAGGGCCTCGGGGGTGTTGCCGAAGCGCTCCAGGGGGAAGGAGCGGGTGAAGTCGTGGGTGGCGGTGAGGCCGTCGAGCAACCGCTTTAGCGGCTCTGACAGGGCGTCATAGGCCGCGCTGCTGCTCGCCCACAGGGTGTCGCCGCCATAGGCCGGCAGGTGCTTGGCGGCGAGTATCGCGCCGAGGGCCGGGGTTTGCAGAAAGCTGACGTCGGTGTGCCAGATGGCGTTGTCACGCACGTCGGTCACGGCGGTGTCGAGCACGAGGATTTCGGGCTGCTCGGGCACGTTGGGGTAGAGCGGGTGGATGTGCAGGTCGCCGAACTGGGCGGCGAGGGCGGCCTGCTGTTGCGGCTCGATGGGCTGCTCGCGTAAGAACAGCACCTGGTGCTGGAGCAGGGCGTCTTCGACTTGCTGGCGCAGGCTGGTGGTGAGGGGCTGACGCAGGTCGATGCCACTGACCTGGGCGCCGAGTGCCGGGCTGAGCGGGGTGATGTGCAGGGTCATGTCGGGTTCTCGCTCAATGTGCCTGAGAAAGCTCGCCGCTCAAGCGCCTTCTCACAGGTGTGCGCGGTCGAGCAGGAGAGGGCGCCGTGCGTACCGGCAGATCGCAAAGCCATGATGGGTGAGGTGCCGGTGGTGACTACAGCGAACGATCTAGCAGGAACTTGCTGAGGAACTGCCGCGTGCGTTCGTGCTGGGGCGCGGTGAACAGGGTCTTGGCCGGGCCCTGTTCGACGATCCGACCCTGGTCGATGAAGATCGCCCGGTCCGCCACGTCACGGGCGAAGGCCATTTCGTGGGTGACGATGACCATGGTGCGTTTTTCCTCGGCGAGGTCGCGGATGGTGGTCAGTACTTCGCCCACCAGTTCCGGGTCGAGGGCCGAGGTGGGCTCGTCGAATAGAATCACCTGCGGGCGCATGGCCAGGGCGCGAGCGATGGCCACGCGCTGTTGCTGGCCACCAGAGAGGCGCTTGGGGTAGGCGTCTTCCTTGCCGCTCAGACCCACCTTGGCGAGCAGAGCCCGAGCATGGGACAGTGCCTCTTCGCGCGACTCCTTCTTCACCTGCACCGGGCCTTCGATGACGTTTTCCAGCGCGGTGCGGTGGGGGAACAGGTTGAAGTTCTGGAACACGAAGCCGGCCTGCTGGCGCAACTGGCGGATCAGCTTCTGTTGGCTCTTTAGCGGCTTATCCGCATCGATATGGATGTCGCCAATGGTGATCTGGCCGCCGCTGGGCTGCTCCAAGAGGTTGAGGCAGCGCAGCAGGGTGGTCTTGCCCGAGCCGCTGGGGCCGATGATGGCGACCACCTCGCCAGCTGCCACATCCAAGTCGATGCCCTTGAGTACTTCGTTGCTACCGAAGGCTTTTCGCAGATTGCGCACGGAAATCATCAGCTGTCCTGCTCGTGGCGGTTGACCCTGGCCTCCAGACGCGCCTGGAAGTGCGCGAGGATGCTCGCCAGCACCCAATAGATGAGCGCGGCTGCCAAGTACATGGTGAAAATCTCGAAGGTGCGTGCGGTGATCAGCTGCGCCTGGCGGAACAGCTCCGGCACCTGGATGGTGGCGGCCAGGGCGGTGTCCTTGACCAGCGAAATGAAGCTATTGCCTAAAGGCGGCAAAGCCGTGCGCGCCGCCTGCGGCAGAATCGCCCGGTACAGCGTCTGCGCCTTGCTCATGCCGATGCTGGCGGCCGCTTCCCACTGCCCGCGATCAATGGAGGCGATGGCGGCGCGGAGAATTTCCGAGGTGTAGGCAGCCATGTTCAGCGAGAAGCCGATCAGCGCAGCCGGCAGGGGATCGAGCTGGATGCCCAACTGCGGCAGGCCGTAGTAGATCAAAAACAGTTGCACCAGCAGGGGCGTGCCGCGGAAGAAGGACACGTACAGCCGCGAGAACCAGCGCAAGGGGGCTACGGCATACAGGCGCAGCAGGGCCAGGACGAAGCCCAGCAGCAGGCCGAAGAACATGCCGCCCAGGCTGAGTACGACGGTGTAGTAGGCGCCCTTGAGCAGAAAGGGCGCGGACTCCAGAGCCAGCTGCAGGGCGGACTCGATCATCGGGTGACGTCAGCCTTGAACCATTTCTCGGAAAGTTGCTTGAGGGTGCCGTCGGCACTCAGCTTGGCCAGCGCCTGGTCGATGGCAGCGAGCAGGGCGGGGTTGCCCTTGCGCAGGGCGATACCGGCCTCCTGGCGGGAGAAGGCGTCGCCGGCCACGGCCAGACGGCCACCGGTTTTCTCCACCATCTCGAAGGCGGCAAGGCGATCGACCAGGATTACGTCGATGCGCCCGACGTTGAGATCCTGGAACTTGGTCGGATCGTCATCGTAGGTGCGGATGTCGGCCTGTGGCACGTTGTCCTTGAGCCACTGTTCATAGTTGGTGCCGAGGCCTACGCCGACTTTCTTGCCGGCCAGATCCTGGGCGTTCTTGATGCTGTCGCCATCGGCTTTGCGGGTCAGCGCCTGGATACCTGAGACGGTGTAGGGCTTGGAGAAATCGTACTTCTTCTTGCGCTCGTCGGAGATGGTCACCTGGTTGATCACCACATCCAGGCGCTTGGATTCCAGTGCGGCGAGGATGCCGTCCCATTTGGTCGGCTGGAACTGGGCCTTGACGCCCAGCTCCTTGGCGAGCGCTTCGGCCAGCTCCACTTCGAAGCCGGTCAGCTTGCCGTTCTCGTCCTGGTAGTTGAAGGGCGGGTAGGTGCCCTCCAAGCCGACCTTGATGGCGCCACGGGCCTTGATGTCATCGAGCAGGTCGGCGGCGAAACTCGGGGCGCTGATGCTGGCGCCCAACACGAGGGCCAGGCTGCCGAAGAGGAAATGGCGACGCAGGGTGGAAAGTTTCATGGTGACCTCATGCATATGGAAAGGTGGCGCCACTCTAGGGGGAAATCCTTATGCACATAAATAATTAAAAATTATTTATGTATTCATTTTTGTTTGTATGCGAAGAGAGCTGGCGAGCCGCCTGTGTGCAGGAACAGCAACGGCCCAACGCCAGAGAAAGCGCCTCGCTTGAGCCCGTCGAGCAAACCAGCGAAGGCTTTGCCAGTGTAGACAGGGTCGAGCAATATCGCTTCCAGGCCCGCCAGCAAGCGGATCGCCGCCAGGCCGCCGGCATTCGCTTCGCCGTAGCGCGGGGCGAAGTAGTTGTCCCACAGCTCCAGTTTCAGCCCTTCTGGCACATCTACGGCCAGCAGCTCAGCCGTACGTTGCAGCAGGTTTTCCACCTTGGGGCGTTGGGCTGCTTCGCTGCGCGAGACGGTGACGCCGATCACGCGCGTGCCCGGGCGCGCACTTTCCAGCGCCAGGGCCAGCCCGGCATGGGTGCCGGCACTGCCGGACGCCAGCACCACGGCAGCAAAATCCTGGCCACTGGCGGCGATCTGCTCGGCCAGTTCCAACCCGCCGCGCACGTAACCGAGCGCGCCCAGGGCATTGGAGCCGCCGATGGGTACCAGGTATGGAAGGCGCCCGGCTGCGCTGAGGCGCTGGCAGGCGCCCTCCAGCATCTGGTCGGCGTTGTCCAGGCTGGCGACGTTCTCCACCTCGGCGCCGAACAGATCCAGTAGCAGGCGATTGCCGTTGCCCAGGTAGTCATCGCTCTGGCTGTCGATGGGGTTTTCCAGCAGGGCTAGGCAGCCCAGGCCTAATTGCGCAGAGACGGCGGCGGTTTGCCGTACATGGTTGGACTGGATTGCACCGGCAGTGACGAGCACATCGGCACCCTTGGCCTGCGCATCGGCGGCGAGATACTCCAGCTTGCGCGCCTTGTTGCCGCCGAGCGCCAGCGGGGTAAGGTCATCGCGCTTGATCCAGATATCTCGACCCAGGTGTTGCGACAGGCGTGGCAGGCGTTGCAGGGGGGTGGCCTGGGGAACGAGTTCCAGACGGGGAAAACGGGCGAGGGCGGCAGTGAGCATGGGAGCCTCCAGCAGATTGAAGGCTGTCTACTCTAGGTGGGTGATGGCGATGCTCACAAGCAAAAGTGAGTGGTTGTTTTGGGTATAAGAAAATAATTAACAATTATTTTATGGAATAAATATTTCTTCGTACTGTCGCGCTCAGCCCGTCACATCCGCCGGGCGCATGCCAATCGCGCCGGACTGCCGATCCAGCCGGTGACACAGACCGAGGACAAGGAACTATCCCGGTGCCGCACGCCGAAATCCTCGAACTGATTAAGCCCGACCTGGCGCCGAGCGACATCTGCGTGCAAGCCATCAACGCCCAGGGCTATGGCGTACAACTGATCTTCAGCGATGGCCACGACCGCGGCATCTATCCCTGGGACTACCTGCGTGGGCTGACATCCTGAGGCTGGTGATGGCGAGAGAGAGCACTTAGGATCTGCTTAAAATCGTGAGCAGATGTCGATTTTAGGTAATCTCAAGAATTCTTAAGCCTTTGTTTTTCTTCAATAAATATTTTGCGTAAAGCTAAATTCCATCCAGTCTCTGGATATTTATTGCATTTAATGTGAGTTGTGCTTGATTTACTGTGGTTAACGTAAATCGGCAGAGAGCATTGCTGTGTAGATTTTTATGAAAATTTTGAATAAAGGGCAAGGTGTCCTATGGGACGGAAAAATTTGTAAATATGAAGCGTCCTTAGGTCCGGACTTGGTGCAGGTCTACATAGAGGCTGAGAATAGGTATCTGTCTGTGCCTGTCGGTGAGTTAGCAGTGATTTCATCCGCGTCTTACCAAAATAAAAGTGTGCCTGCGGATATTTCTGAAGTTGATGAAAAAAAATGGCGCCTAGCAAAGTTTCGCTTTGAGGCAATAAGAGAGTATCTCAGCGGAGACAGAACGAGTGAGAATATTACTAGGCTGTCTAAAAAATTGAGAGTTAGCTCAAGCAGAGCATATGTATTGATTAGGAAATTCGATGAAAGCATGGGGGCTAGATGTTATTTAAGTGAAAAGTCAGGGAGGCCGGTTGGATGTCGACAGCTTGACCCCCGTGTCGAGTCGATTATCGATAACGTCATATGTGGTGAGTGGACTGGCCCTGGAACACGCGTGGCGAAAGTCTGGAAAGAAGTAAAAAGAGTATGCAGCGCTGCTGGGTATCCTATCCCAGCTTTTATAACCATTAAAGCGCGCGTGCAAGACAGAGGGCAGTTTCAGCTTGACAAGTTGAGGGTAGGGCTAAAGGCGGCAAATGACCTGCATCAAGCCAGACCTGGTAAGAATAAGGCTAGTAGTCCATTGCACCGATGGCAGATGGACCATACGGTAATTGATTGCATCATTGTGGATGAAGCAACCCGAAAACCTCTCTGTCGGCCGTGGGTTACATTGATAATTGATGTATTTACACGCGTGGTTATGGGGTATTACCTCTCCATACACGCGCCTAATACTTATAGTGTTGCAATGGCTCTCACTCATGCCGTCCTCCCTAAAAATAAGTGGCTCACCGCGCTAAATGATTCAGATCTAAGTCATCCCTACTACGGGCGACCTGTGGAGCTACACATGGATAACGCCAAGGAATTTAAGTCAAAGTCATTTAGGCGTGCGGCAGAATCTAATCGCATCAAGCTTTGTTGGCGCCCGAAAGGCAGACCATGGTGGGGCGGCCACATCGAACGCCTTAATGGTACGCTATCCATGGGATACGTTCATTATCTACCTGGGACTACACTATCGAATGTGGAAATGAAAGGAGAGTATGATAGTGAGAAGGAAGCCTGCCTTACATTCTCCGAATTCAGGTTGTGGTTTGCAAGGGCCATCCAAGTTTATCATCATGAGAAACATAGAATATTAGGCGAGACTCCGCATCAAAAGTGGATGGCGGCGTTCACTAACAACGGAGCTCTAACTCATCCTGCACTTTTGGATGATCCGGCAAGTTTTTTATTGGATTTTTTGCCGGAAGATCGTCGAGTCATACACAGATCCGGCATTGTATTTAAAAGGTTTAATTATTGGTCTCCGGCGCTTGCGCCTTATTTAAACTCTGGCAAGTTTAAAATAAAGTATAACCCGCTCTCGTTAAAGCAGATTTGGGTGTGGATACCTAGCGGCAGATATATTGAAGTTCCGTATTCTGATATGTCTGCGCCAGACATCACGTTAGAGGAATTGAATATTGCTAAGAGACAGGTGGCTGAAGAGGCGAAGCAGTACCCTCATCAGGCGTCGAAAGCCTATTCACGCCTGATGATTACTCAGATAAATAAAAATCGTCAGTTGGTCGAGCATGCGATGCTGACCTCCACCGTGATGTCCGGGTACTGAGGCAGAACCTCCGAGAGCCTAGGCCACAGTATCGTGTCGGCCGCATGCTCGGCGGTGGTGATACGAATGGTGCCCGCAGGCTTGTCACGGAGTTCGCTCAGCGCGGCAATCTCGCTCTCGATCTCTTCGAACTGCGGGGCCAGCGTGTGCAGCAAGTGCTCCCCGGCGGGGGTGGGTGACACGCTGCGGGTCGTGCGGGTGAGCAAACGAACGCCGAGTCTGGACTCCAGAGCCTTGACCGTGTGGCTTAGCGCAGACTGGGATACCCCGAGCTGAGCAGCTGCACGGGTGAAGTTTTTCTCACGGGCCACCGCGATAAAGGCGACCAGGTCGTTCAGATTTTCTCGCGGCATTTATGAAATCCATTCATATCCTTAACCCGATTTTACGCCCTAGTGCGTGGAAGCTACTGCCACTAGATTCATACAGTCTGTTTCTAACTGTTGGGAGTGTGTGGATGAAACTGTTTCCTGTGTTGGCGGCTTCTTTGATGCTTGGGGCAACAGCTCTACAGGCTGAGGAAAGCTCATCGATCAAGGTGACGCGTTCGGGAGCGCAACCCTCGCAACTGGGGGCGGCGAGTAGCTTCACCGGAAGCGTACGGGTCGATGCCCTGTTCCGCGCAGAAGCGCCGGGGCGAGTCGGCGGCGGCACCGTGACCTTCGAGCCGGGCAGTCGTACGGCCTGGCATACCCATCCACTTGGCCAGACCCTGATCGTCACGACCGGCGTTGGCCTGGTGCAGCAGTGGGGCGGTGCGGTTCAGGAGATCAAACCCGGCGATATCGTCTGGATTCCGGCAGGTGCCAAGCATTGGCATGGGGCCACGGCCAACAACGGCATGAGCCATATCGCCATTGCCGAATCGCTCGACGGTAAAACGGTGGATTGGTTGGAGCAGGTCAGCGACGCCCAGTACAAGCAACAGCCCTGATAAGGAGAGAGGTCATGCCGCTATCCCGTCGTGTCGTGTTGCAAATCTGTGCCGCAGCGGTTGCATTGCCGCTCATACCCAAAGGCTGGGGAGGGCAATCTATGCGTATAGGTGTGATTGGTGCCGGTTGGCTGGGTGGAACTGTTGGCCGGCTCTGGGTAAAGGCCGGGCACGAGGTGATGTTCTCCTCGCGTAACCCGCATGAACTCCAGGCCATGGTTGACGAGCTTGGCGCACGAGCGTCGGTCGGTACTCCGAGCGAGGCGGCCGCGTTCGGTTCGGTGCTGCTGTTCGCCGTGCCCTACGAGGCGCTTCCCGACCTTGGCCGTGACCTTGGTTCCTCTGTCCAGGGCAAGGTCGTGCTCGATGCCTGTAACCCTGCCGCCAGCAGCACCAGTGCAATCGCGCGTGAGGCGCAGAGTGCCGGGGTCGGCGAAACCTCCGCCAAATACCTGCCCGGCTCCCGCCTGGTGCGTGCCTTCAGCGCCGTCGATGCGACTGCGGTAGAGGCTTCGGCCAGACGGGCGACGGATAAGCTTGGCGTGCCTATTGCCAGTGATGATGCCCAGGCGCTGCAGGTGGCCGAGCAACTGGTGCGTGATGTCGGCTGCGATCCGGTCGTGGTCGGTAATCTGGCCGCAGCAAGGTTGTTCCAACGTGGCGGGCCAGGTTTCAGGGCCAATACCACAGCGGCAGAACTGCGTCGCCTGATGGGCGAGTGATAACGGGCCGCACGGGCTATTGCCTGAGCGGCAACTCGCCTAGCCATTGGGCTACCTGTTCCATGGTTCTGCGTTCCTGATCCGCTTCCATCGAGAAACCATCGAGCAACCTTGCCGCGGTGGCGTGGCTGGTCAGCACGGCGTGGCTATTGCCCAGGCCGTAGCCGCCGTGAGTGATGAAGGGGATGATGGTTTTGCCAGACAGGTCATGGGTGACGAGAAAGGAGCGAATCACCGGCGGCGCGGTGCCTCCCCAGATCGGAAAGCCCAGGAACAGACTGTCATAGACGGACATGTCTGCCACCCTGGCGGCCAGCGCGGGCTCGAAGCCTTTGTCGCGCTCGGCGCGGGCCTGTTCGACCGTTTGCAGGTAGTCCTCGGGATATGCCTCTGCCGGCTGAATCTCGAACAGGTCGGCGCCAAGCGCCCGCTGTATCAAGCCTGCAACGACCCGTGTGTTGCCCGAGCGGGAAAAATAGGCCACGAGAATGCGGGAGCCGGTGCTGCGAGCTTTTGGGCTTTCGGCCCGTACGTCCGCGACCCCGATCAGCGGGAGGCTTGCCAGCGCCGCGAGCACTGCGCGGCGTAGTGGGTCGTAAGACGAGGTCATAATGGCTCTCCTTTGCTGAGCTCACAGCTCAATTTTTCAGTGGGTGCGATCTGCTGCTGTCGGCTCTCGCTCAAGGGAACGTAACGGCTGGCGGAGGAGGCTACTAGACGAGAAAGTCAGCAAAGAGCTGTGAGCAGAACTAATCAATTTCGTGCCTCCCCAATAGCCGGCCTATTGCTGAGCTAGACGATCGCTGATTCGCTTGGCGCCTGCCACTCCGCACCAGGCTCTCGCTCATGAGGTCGGCTCATAACTCCAATCGAATCTGTGTGGGTAATCACTGACCACCCTGCGATCTATATTCCAAGGCTAAGTAATGTCGCCATCAGATCGGCCACTTGGCCGGCAGTATTGGATGTAACGACAGCAATCGTGATCAGAGCGCAGCGCCGAGCATGGGCACACAGCTTGTGTCGAGGCGTCGCCCCCAAGCGCAACCTGAAGCCAGGAGCCTGAAATGCCAACACTAAACATCAACGGTAAGGTGGTGGAGGTGGATGTCGAAGGCGACACCCCTCTGCTATGGGTGATTCGTGAGCAGCTCGGCATGACGGGCACCAAGTATGGCTGCGGCATGGCCCAATGCGGCGCCTGCACCGTACACATCGACGGAGTGGCAACGCGCTCCTGTGTGATGCCGGTGAGCATGTTCTCCGAGAAGCAGGCCATCACCACCATCGAGGGGCTCAGTGCAGAGACTCCGCATCCCGTGCAACAGGCCTGGGCGGAGCTGGATGTGGCCCAGTGTGGCTACTGCCAACCGGGGATGATCATGGCCGCCTCCGCGCTGCTGGCACAGACCCCCAACCCGAGCGATGAGCAGATACGCCAGCAGGTGACCAATATTTGCCGCTGCGGTACCTACCTGAGGGTAATCGACGGTATCAAGCTGGCGGCCGAGCGCATGGCCGAGTCCCGTGGCTGAGGAGATGACGATGTCGACTAGCAATCAGATCGAAACGCAGGAAGCTCAAGCGGGGCTTTCTCGCCGCCGCTTTCTCAAGGGCGCAACGGCGGTGGCAGCTGGAGCCTTCGTCTTCGGCTTCTCCTTTCCCATGTCCAAATCGGCTCTGGCCGCAGCTGCTGGTCAGAGCGAAGTCAATGCTTGGGTAGTCGTTCAGCCGGACGAAACCGTATTGATCCGCATCGCCCGGATCGAGATGGGGCAGGGCGCCCTGACCGGTCTCGCCCAACTGGTGGCCGAAGAGCTCGAATGCGACTGGGACAAGGTCCGCTTCGAGTTGGTCAAGCCCGGGGTCAACCGTCAGCGCGACAATGTCTGGCGCACACAATCGACCGGCGGTTCGCGGGCCATCCGCGAGTCGCACGAATACGTGCGCATGGGCGGCGCGGCCGCGCGCATGATGTTGGTCGAAGCTGCTGCCCGCCAGTGGGGCGTTGCGGCGGGTGAGTGCAGCGTGGCCAAGGGCGTGATCAGCCACCGGCCCAGTGGCCGCACTATCACCTATGGCGCGGTCGCCGAGGCGGCCAACGCGATCACGCCGCCGTCGAACGTTACCCTTAAGGATCCAGCCCACTGGACTATCGCCGGTAAGCCGGTCAAGCGCATCGATACCCTCGACAAGCTCGACGGCTCGCTGGTTTACGGCGTGGACTTCACCCTACCGGACATGCTTATCGCCGTGCCCAAGGCCTGCCCGGTGCACGGCGGCAAGTTGCGCCGATTCGATGCCGCAGCTGTCGCGCAGATGCCCGGCGTCAAGCAGGTGCTGCGGGTGGACGATGAGACCGTGGCCGTGGTCGCCGATACCTTTTGGCGTGCCAAGAAAGCCCTTGAGGCTTTGCCAATCGAGTGGGACGAAGGCGCGAATGCCACGGTTTCCAGTGACACCATCGCGCAGATGCTGCATGAAGGCTTGAGTGCCGATACGCCCTATGTCGGCAACCGGGTCGGAGATGCGAAGACACGACTCGCCGGAGCCGCCAAGGTGATCGAGGCCGACTACAGCTTCCCTTATCAGAACCATGCACAGATGGAGACCTTGTGTGCCACGGTGCGCTGGACTACCGAGCGCTGCGAGATGTGGGGACCAACCCAGGTACCCGAAGCGGCCCTAAATACCCTGGCGACTGCGGCTGGGCTGTCGCTGGACGCCTGTGAGATACACACCACTCGCATCGGCGGCAGCTTCGGTCGGCGTCTGGCCACCGATTACGTGCGTATGGCCGTACTGATTGCCAAGCAACTGCCCGGCGTTCCGGTGAAGATGATGTGGACCCGCGAAGAGGACATGGCTCAGGGCCGCTTCCATCCGGTCACCCAGTGTCGTATGCGCGCGGCGCTCGACGAGCAGGGTAATGTCGAAGCCCTGCATGTGCGCATCTCCGGGCAGTCGATCACTGCGTACGCCATTCCTGGCGCCATGACTGACAATGGCGACCCACATGTCTTCCAGGGACTCATGCCGGAAGGCGACATGGCCATCGGCTACAGCGTGCCGAATCTGTTGGTCGATCACGCCATGCGCAACCCGCATATCCGTCCTGGCTTCTGGCGTGGCGTGAACCTCAATCAGAACGCGCTCTACATGGAGTGCTTCATCGACGAACTGGCCCATGCGGCCGGTCAGGATCCGCTAGTCTTCCGCCGCAAGCTGATGGCCAAGCATCCTCTACACCTTGCGGTGCTCGAGGCCGCTGCCAAAGGCATCGGCTGGGACACTCCGACAGCGCCGGGCGTGTTCCGCGGCATTGCTCAGGTCAAGGGCTTCGGCAGCTATGTCGCAGCGGCCGCCGAGGTGTCGGTGACGGGCGGGAAGTTGACGATTCACCGTATTGTTGCGGCGACCGATCCCGGGCACGTGGTCAACCCGCAGCAGGTCGAGGCACAGATCGCCGGCTCCTTCGTCTACGGTCTGTCGCCGATGCTATACAGCCAGTGCACGGTGAAGGATGGGCGAATCGAGCAGCAAAACTTCCACACCTACAACGTCATGCGTCTGGCCGATATGCCAAAGGTCGAGGTGATTACGGTGCCTTCGGGAGGCTTCTGGGGCGGGGTAGGGGAGCCCACCATCGCAGTGGCTGCACCGGCGGTGCTCAATGCGATATTCGCGGCTACCGGCAAACGAATCCGGAACATACCGATCAAGCCTGCTGACTTGCAGGCCTAGTCAGGGGTCAAAACAGGGAGATTGCTATGGGCCAGGTTGCAAATGAAGTCATCGTCGTGATCGGGCCGGGCTCAATCGGCCAGGCCATTGCGCGACGCGTCGGAGTGGGTAAGCAGGTGCTGCTGGCTGATCTGCGCGAGGACAATGCCCGGGCGGCGGCCGAGGTGCTGGGCAATGCCGGATACGAGGCGCAGGTTGCCATTGTCGACGTGTCCTCGCGCGAGTCGGTGCATGCACTGGTCGAGATGGCCACGGCTTTGGGCAACGTTACCGGCGTGATTCATGCGGCCGGCGTGTCGCCCTCTCAGGCCTCTCCTGAAACCATTCTTGCGGTCGATCTGTATGGCACGGCGCTGGTTCTTGAAGAGTTCGGCAATGTCATCGCGGCTGGTGGTTCGGCTGTGGTCATCGCCTCGCAATCAGGCCATCGCCTGGGCGCGCTGAGCGCAGAGCAGAACGAAGCCCTAGCCCGGACTCCGGCTGATGAACTGCTGTCCCTGTCATTCCTGCAGCCGGGCCAGGTCAAAGACTCCCTGCACGCCTATCAGCTCTCCAAGCGTGGCAACTCGCTGCGCGTGATGGCCGAGGCCGTGCGCTGGGGCAAGCGTGGTGCGCGGGTCAACACCATCAGCCCCGGCATCATCATCACCCCGCTAGCCAAGGACGAACTTAGCGGACCGCGCGGAGAAGGCTACCGCAACATGATTGAGCGCTGCCCGGTTGGTCGCGCCGGCACGCCCGACGAGGTCGGAGCAGTTGGTGCCTTGCTGATGGGCGCGGACGGCGCCTTCATCACCGGCAGCGACTTCCTTATGGATGGCGGCGTTACCGCATCCTACTGGTTTGGTGAACTGGCGCCAAAGTAACGCGCCCCGTGGTCAGTCCAGCTTTTTCTCGGCAAGGAATTTGGACACCAGGTCGGCGATCTGAACGTTGTTCAGATCGGAGAAGGGGAAGTGCGTGTTGCCCTTGATGCCGATCTCCGGCAGATGCAGCACGGCCACGTTTCCACCATGTTTATTGACCGTGTCCCGCCATAGTCGAGCCATTTCCAGCCGGGCACGCCAGCTGTCCTGGGCCGGCATGTCGGTCGCCTGCTGCGGAATGTTGTCGCCGTAGAAAATCAAAATCGGGATCTTGGTCAGGGCCATAAATTGAGCCATGGGCACGCTCGCGCCTTGTACAGTGTCGAAAGCGCTTGGAATGGGTTCTGGTACTTCGCCCTCCGGGAAGATAAAGCTGCTGCCAGGCTCAAACGAGACGATGGCCTTGACGTTGCCGTTCTTGATCGCGGTCAGCCAGCCTGGCCCGCCGCCCTGAGAGTGACTGAAGAGGATACCGGGGCCAATCTTGTCGAATACCGCCGAGACCCCGTCGGCAACCACCTCCATGTCGAACGGCCCCGTGTTTGGCGTCATGGCCCGGAAGAACTGGTCGAGTGTTTGCGGGTCGCGAGCGAACTGCACTCCCTCGAAATAGTCCGGCCAGAGCCCGACGCGAAACTGATTGAACCAGAGCTGCTCGTCCGCGGTGGGTTTGAGCGATGCTTCGACCATGCTGCGCCCGGCCCCTCCACGGCGTGGCTGATCGATCAGGTACACGGCAAACCCACGGCGCAGGAAAATATTCTGAAAGCCCTCCCGACCATCGGCCGTGGTTTCCCAGGTTTTCGAGAACTGCCCTGCACCATGCCACATGACCAGAGGCAGCTTCCGGGCATCAACCGGGATCTGATAGGAGACGTAGGCATGATCGCCACGATAAGTCTGCCCGGCAGGCTCCAGCGGTTTGCGCGGATCAAAAGTGCCCGCTGCGGTTTGCACCTGTCCGCCGGCGGCAAAGCTGCCTTGTTCTTGGATGAGCAGAGGCGCGAGCTTGTCCGTTTGCGCAATTGCGGGTGACGCCACCGCGGCAAGCGCTATGGCGCTAAGCATGACGGGTAATAGATTTCTCAGGCTCTCCGACTGCATCTTGTGGCTTCCTCTGCACTGGTTCAGTTGCGTCCGGCGAACACGGATTGCAGTGCCGGCAGGGCCGACATCGCCCGTGGCCAGCCGGCATAGAACGCCAGGTGGGTGACGAGCTCGGCGGCTTCCGTCTGGGTCAGGCCGTTGTCCATTGCCCGGGAGAGATGAAACGGCACTTGATCAATCTGGCCGCGGGCGATCAGTGCGGCTGTTGTGATCAGACTGCGGTCGCGCGGCGCCAGATCCGGGCGGCGCCAGAGGTCCGCAAACAACACCTCATCGGTGTAGCGGGCCAGCTCTGGAGCTGTAGGGGCGACATTGTCCCGGACGATCACTAAACGACGCTCCTCCGCTTCCTTATCAACAGGCAACAGGTCAGTTTGTACTGGGCGAATCTGTTCGGTTGGGATGCCGCGCTGGGCAAACACCTCTTTTGCCACGCCGACCGCTGACATGGCATTCGGCCACCCACCGTAGAACGCCAAGTGAGTAATGAGCCCGGTGATTTCGCTGGGTTTCACCCCATTGTCTAGGGCGAGATTGATGTGCGAGGTCATCTGCGCCGTCTGCCCGTTGGCCAGCAAGGCGGAGAGGGTGACGAGACTGCGATCACGCGGTGCGAGTTCCTTGCGTTTCCACACATCGCCGAACAAAACCTCCTGGGTGTAGGCGAAAAGCTGAGGCGCAGTTTCTCGGGCTTGGCGTGCGGCGGGTGTATCAGGCACAGCGCTCTGCGCGCTGGCATGGAACGATGCGGCTGCTACCAGTGTGGTGATCAAGGCGGTTAAGGGTTGCATACTTAGAGTCCTTCAGAGTCACAAACGGTGCACCGAAGCTCGAAACCCTATATGAGCCCGGCATGGCTATTGAGGCGCGAGCAGTATTGTCTTTACTCCTTGCGCTAGATCACATGCTAATGGTGGCGACGCCACCTATTAAGATCACGTTCACGCATGCCATAGTGAGCTGAGCTCATGAATAGCACTGGCAATAATGTTGCCTGGCAAGAAGCCACTCATGCCAAAATCGAGCTGATGCGCATGGGCCATCTGGCAAGCGACAGCCAGGTGTTTGCACAGCAGTAGTACACGGGCTTCGCCCATGAAAAATCTAGGAGCTACGTCATGACGATGGCATACGAGCGCACTCGTAGCATTGTGCAGACACGGGAGTTTTTGCAGGATCTGTCCAAAGATAAGAGCCTTCCTGAGAACATACGACGTCAGGCAGAAAATCTTCTTAGGCACTACCCGACAGCAGAAGCCATCTGGCTGGCTGGTAGGTTGGAAGAGCGATCAAAGGAAGAACTCTCGCTGTTGGCAGACAAGCATGGTCCCATGCATCCGGTGCTAGTCAGCTGGCTGCTGGGCGACCCCATGTTCTGTGGCCGTGAGGTCGGCTCATTAGTATCGCGAGCTGAAAAAATTCACGATAGTCACACTATGGAACTAAAAACTCCGCAATGACGATTTTGGTGGTTTCAACCATTCAGTTCCTTACTTAGCGGAAAAATTACTTCCGAGGACTTCAGCCGATTTTTCATGTTAATTGCAGGAATTACTGCAGATGACATGAGAAGAAATGGCGCCAAGTGCTTGAGCCAAAAGCATTCCTGTCGTTAATGTGAAAATTCCAGCCATTTAGTTAAACCGACAGCAGATCTGCTCAGGGGTTTTAACCCTAAGCTTCGCATAATGTATATTATGTTAAATCATGTGCTATTTCAGATATGTGCATGAATGCACCAGCCCCCGATTCGTTAGCCCCCTCTCAAGACCTCTGGCGAAGGACGTGTCGATGTTGCGTTCACCTCGAGCGCGACGGCTTCTTTATCGAGCCACGCCTACGCTCTGCAGGCATTCGATAAAGCTCGCCATGGCCGCCGAGCGGCTGATCCTGGGATACAGGGCGCCGATTTCGCGGTGGATCGGCGCTGGGCCAAGCTCTATGGCGCGAACGCTCCCCGGTAGCGGCAGGATGGTTTCCGTAAGCGGCACCACCGCCACACCGAGGCCGTTCTCGACCATCGACAGCATGGCCTGGATATCATCGACCTCTATCCATTCCTGCAGTGCTATCGAGTGATCGCGCAGGTACCGCTCCACCTGTCGTCCGCCAAATGAGGATCGGTTGTAACGAATAAAGGGCTGCTCGCGAATCACTGAGCGCCAGTCTTCGCCAGGCACATTGCCTGCTGCCAGCAGGACATAGTTCTCGCATGCCAGCGGAGTCCATTCCAGTTCCCGTGGCGGTTCGAATGCCGGGCGGATGAGGATGGCCAGATCGAGCTCCCCTGCTTCTACTCGATCCATCAGTTGCAGGGAAACGCCTGGCGACAGATTCACTCGACAGTTGGCAAAGCGCTGGCGAAACGGCACCAACGCGCGCGTCAGGAGGGTCGCCTGCACCGAGGCAATCGCGCCGATCTCCAACGGCCGGGCCCACTCCTCGTCCTGGTTCGGCTCGCCCAATGCATCGAAACCGGCTACCAGCGCCTCGGCACGGGCAAGCGTGCGCAGCCCGGCGGCATTCAGCGTGGCCGAGCGACCAGTGCGATCGAACAGGGTAAACCCCAGGGTTTCTTCCAGGCGCCGCATATGGCCGCTGACCGCAGCCTGCGTCAGGCCGACCCGGTCGCCCGCCGCACTGAAGGTGCCATAACGGGCGACGGCGATCAGGGTGCGTAATTCGGTGATCATGGCGAATGATTAGATTCCGTTTTGCTCATGATCAGAACATATAGTTTTTTATGAACATTGTCGCCGACTAGGATGATTCCACTCACCCACAACGAGGGAACTCCAATGACCGCGCTATGCCCCTTCCACCTGGCCTTTCCGGTTGACGACCTGGCCGCCGCCCGCGACTTCTACGGCAACCTGCTCGGTTGCAGCGAGGGTCGCAGCTCGCCGGAGTGGATCGACTTCAATTTCTATGGCCACCAGATCGTCGCGCACCTGGCTCCCGGTGAGGCCGGCGCCGGTCCGGCGAACGCGGTAGACGGCCACGGCGTGCCGGTACGTCATTTCGGTGTGGTGCTGTCGATGGCGCAGTGGCAGGCCGCCGCCGAACGCCTTACCGCAGCTGGCGTCGACTTCATCATCGAGCCCTATATCCGCTTCAAGGGCGAGCCGGGCGAACAGGCGACCATGTTCTTCAAGGATCCAAGCGGCAATGCCGTCGAAATGAAGGCCTTCGCCGACATCAACAACCTGTTCGCCCGCTGACCGCGAAAGGATCGAAGCCATGCAAACGCTCAAGGTGGCAATCGCCGGTTTCGGCGGTGTCGGCCGCGCCACGGCCAACCTGCTGTTGCAACGCCGCGAACGCTATGGCCAGTTCTACGGCGTGGACGTGCGCCTGGTTGCGGTGTGTGGCTCACGCACCGGCCTGGCCGATGCCAACGGTCTGCAAGCGGATCAGTTGGACGCACTGCAGCCCGGCCTGACAGGGCCGGATTTCGTGACCGCGAGCGGCGCATCGGTGCTCATCGAAGCCGGCCCCAGCGATTTTCGCAGCGGCGGACCGGGCCTTGCCTACCTTCGGTCGGCGTTGTCGGCCGGGCAGGATTGCATCGTCATTTCCAAAGGCGCGCTGATTCACAGCGGGCCGCAGTTGCGCGAACTGGCGCGCGCCTCCGGAGCGCAGCTGAAACTCAGCGGTGCAGCCGCGGCCGCCCTGCCCACGCTCGACCTGCTCGAGCACAGTCTGGCCGGCTGCAAGGTGCTGGCCGTAGAGGGCATTCTCAATGCCACCACCAACTACCTGCTCGATGCCATGCGCACCCAGGGGCTCGGTTTCGATGCGGCGTTGCGCGAGGCGCAGGCCGGCGGCTTCGCCGAAGCGGACACGCGCAACGACACCGAAGGATGGGATACCGCCTGCAAACTCCTGCTGCTGGCCAACTTCGGCCTCGGCGCCAACCTAACGATGTCTGACGTCGAGGTCGAAGGCATCCACTCGGTTACGGCGCAGCGTATCGATGCCTGGCAGTCGCAGGGCCTGGTTCCGCGGCTGGTCGGCAGCCTTAGCCAGGTAGGCGGCACGATCCGCGCCAGCGTCGGGATCAAGACCTACCCGCTGTCCGACCCATTCGCCCAAGTGAACGGGAAGAACAAGGCGATCCGTATCAGCAGCGACGCCATGGGCGAGACCATTGCCATCGGCTGCGGCGTCGAACCGCTCGCCACGGCCGCCGCCGCGCTGAAGGACTTTGAACATATTCTCCAGGCCAGGGGCGCTCGCCCCGCCTCCATTACGGAACATTCAGCATGACCCGACGCACCCTGCACGCCATCCGTCATGTCGGATTCGAAGACCTTGGCAGCTTCGAGACGCCTCTGCGCACTGCCGGCTACCAGATCGAATACATCGATGCCGCGGAACGCGACCTCGGCCAACTCGAGCCACTCGCCGCAGACCTTCTGGTGATACTCGGCGGCCCCATCGGCGTCTACGACCACGACAGCTACCCACTTGTCGCCGACGAGCTGCAATTGCTACGCGCGCGTCTGGCAGCCGACCGGCCGACGCTGGGTATCTGCCTCGGCGCGCAATTGATGGCCGCTGCACTTGGTGCGCGCGTCTATCCTGGGCCGGCCAAGGAAATCGGCTGGTCGACGCTCGATCTAGCGCCTTCAGCCAAGTCTCAGCCTCTGGCCGCGCTGCGCGACGTTGCCGTGCTGCACTGGCACGGTGACACCTTCGATCTGCCGCAGGGCTGTACGCTCCTCGCCTCGACACCGCTGTGCCGCCATCAGGCCTTTGCCCGTGGCCCCAATTTGCTCGGCCTACAGTTCCACCCAGAGGTGCGCGGCGACCGCTTCGAACATTGGCTACTGGGACATGCAAGCGAATTGGCCACCTCGGGCCTGAACCCCGTCACCCTGCGCCACGATGCCAAGCGTTACGCCCGCACGCTGGAGCAAGCCGGCACCGTCATGCTCAACGATTGGCTGGCGAAGCTGAAACACTGAAGCTGTCAGAGAGCCCGAACCTGGTGGCAGGACTGCCGCCAGACATGGAGATGCGGCTACTTTATCGACATCTAACCCGTGAACGCGGACAGTTTCGAGTCAGCTCCCGTCGAGCCCTATCCGGGCGTCAGAGATAGGCGAGCAGAATTCGCTCCTACAGGTGCCGGCTCTCCCACAAGAACGCCGCAACTGCTCAAGCAATTGCAGCGTTCTCAGGTGCCCAGCAGTACGCCAGCTGGCTGTGAGCACTACACGCTGGTGCAGGGATCGGGTGCCCAGTCGCCCAGATCGGGGTTATTGCAGGCGCTGCTGATCATGCCGGTGCCGCGGCTGCTGACCTGTTGCGCCTCGCTGCGCTTGGCGCTGGCTTTCTGGATCTTCTGTTCGGTGACCACCGCCTCTTGCGGCACGGGCTTGGCCGCCGGTGCCGGTTTGGCCGCGGGCGCGCTTTCCACCTTGGCGGCGACGGCGACCTGCTGGCGCTCGACGCCCACCTGTTGCAGGTCCTTCTCGTAGGCCTGGGTGTAGGTATCGATGTCTTCGCCGGTGCGGCCGTCGGCGGCGGCCAGCAAGGCGTTGGTTTCCTTCAGGCCGCTGAGGATCTCGGCGAAGCGACTGCGCCCTTCGCTGTCGCTCATGGTCTTGTTGCGATGGGCGGCGCGCAGGTTGTCGAATTCGCGCTGGTAGCAGTCCTGCGCCGCCTTGGCGTGGACGATGCTGCGATCCAGGTCCATGGTGCTGCGCTCGAAATCGCTGCCGTAGGAGGCGATGCGCTGGCGGTCGTCGCTGATCTGCTTCTGCCGCTCGGTGTAGTAGCCCGCCGCGCCACCGACCAGGGCGCCGGCCGCGGCGCCGATCAGGGCATTGCGCCCGGCGTGGTCGC
>NZ_AVOF01000905.1:0-590 GCF_000465935.2 Pseudomonas sp. EGD-AK9 | reverse complement strand
ATGAAAAATGGCGTCCCATACAGTGCGCAAATGAATATCCGCTGCACCGAGGGATATGGATAAAAATGCGCCAAGGCAAAGCAGGCATAGACCTGCAATAAGGACGATGACCGCGCCATATGTCCTTGACGTCCATTGGATTTCTTCTGATGCAGTCCGTATATTTTTATGTTGACTCAACTGCCGTACTTCCTTTCTGTTACTGATAATGATTATCAATTGCTGTTTCAGTATATCACTTTTTTCAGCTGATTTAATAGAGTGTTTTGAACAAAAATGAAAATGCATTTGCAAAAATATCGTGTCAACCGGCACTTGCAGTGGTATAATCACAGATGATAATGATTCTCTTTTTCATCTATTTTTTAGAAAGAAGGTATGAGATATGACCCATATATACAAGAAACTCGGAGCCGCGTTTTTTGCCCTGTTATTGATTGCAGCGCTGGCAGCCTGCGGGAATAACTCAGAAAGCAAAGGTTCTGCCTCTGATTCAAAAGGCGCAGAAACCTATACATACAAGGCTGAAAACGGAAATGTAAAAATCCCGAAGCATCCTAAACGGGTGGTTGTCATGGCAGACGGCTATT
>NZ_AVOF01000904.1:0-592 GCF_000465935.2 Pseudomonas sp. EGD-AK9 | reverse complement strand
GGTTCCAGCGCTCCGGCGCTGCCGGGCGCGGCCAGCAGCGGCTGCAACTGGGCCACATCCAGCAGCGGGCCGTCGACATCCAGCTGGGCGCGCTCGAGCAGGTTGCGCAGTTCGCGCACGTTGCCCTTCCAGGGCTGGCGGGCGAGCAAGGCCAGCGCCTTGGCGCTCAGCTCCATGGGCGCCTGGGCGGAGCGGTTGGCGATATCGTCGAGCAGGTACTCCACCAGCGCCGGGATGTCCTCGCGCCGCTCGCGCAAGGGCGGTACCTGCAAGGCCAGCACGTTGAGGCGGTAGTACAGATCGCCGCGAAACTGCCCGGCCGCCACCTTGGCCTCCAGGTCGATATGGGTGGCGGCGATCACCCGCACGTTGAGCGGCTTGACCTGGTTGGAGCCGAGCGGCTCCACCTCCTGCTCCTGCAGCACCCGCAGCAGCTTGGCCTGCAAGGGCAGCGGCAGGTCGCCGATCTCGTCGAGAAACAGCGTGCCGCCGTTGGCCACCTCGAACTTGCCGATGCGCGCCTTGCGCTCGGCGCCGGTGAAGGCCCCCGGCGCGGTGCCGAACAGCTCGGCCTCGACCAGGGTTTCCGGGA
>NZ_AVOF01000903.1:0-592 GCF_000465935.2 Pseudomonas sp. EGD-AK9 | reverse complement strand
TCGGCTACCGCATCCGCCTGGACAGCAAGATCGGGCCGAACACCCGCATCGAGGTGGTCACCGAGGGCATCCTCGCCCGCCGCCTGCAGGACGATCCGGCGCTGGACGGCGTCGGCCTGGTGATCTTCGACGAGTTCCACGAGCGCAGCCTGGACGCCGACCTGGCCCTGGCGCTGTGCCTCAATGGCCGCGCCATGTTTCGTGGCGTGGACAGCGGTGGGCCGCCGCTCAAGCTGCTGCTGATGTCCGCCACCCTGGAAGGGCAGCGCCTGGCGGCGTTGCTCGGCGAGGCGCCGGTGCTGCGCAGCGAGGGCCGCATGTTCCCGGTGGATATCCGCTGGGGGGCGTCATCGCCGCCGGGCGAGTGGATCGAGCCGCGGGTGGTGCAAACCGTGCTGCAGGCGCTGGCCGACGAGCCGGGCAGTCTGCTGGTGTTCCTCCCCGGCCAGGCCGAGATCCGCCGCGTTGCCGAGCAGCTGGGCGAGGCCCTGGCGGGGCAGGGCGACATCCGGCTCTGCCCGCTGCACGGCGAGCTGGATCTGTCCGCCCAGCGCGCCGCCATCGAGCCGGCGCCGCCCGGCACGCGCAAGGT
>NZ_AVOF01000902.1:0-591 GCF_000465935.2 Pseudomonas sp. EGD-AK9 | reverse complement strand
AAAAAGCATCAGCTTACCAGCTGATGCTTTTTCAATATTGTCACACCGCATAGTGCCAAATTACCATTTATAAGTGATTGATTCTTTCTTGAAAGCGTTTTATATTAAAGGGAAACCTCTCTATATCCTCTACTGCATCTCCTTGCGACTTCATCCGCACATCAAGATAGTCTAGGAGGTCTTTTTTATGTATATGACTGCCAGAGAACAAAAGCTGTTAAAGCACTTATTATTACAAAACAGATATATAACCGTAACTGAGCTTGCTGAGCTGATGCAAGTCAGCACGAGAACCATTCACAGGGAACTCAAATCAATTAAACCGCTGATGGAAACCGTGGGGCTTACGTTAGATAAACAGCCCGGTAAAGGGTTGAAAGCAGTGGGAAGTCCCGAAGATAAACAAAAGCTGCTTACTGATTTATCATATGAACAGCATGAATACAGCGCCGACGAACGGAAACTGCTCATTCTTTGTTCGTTATTAGAGTCTCAGGAGCCCGTCAAACTGTACACGCTTGCTCATGATCTCCAGGTGACGAATGCCACGGTCAGCTATGACTTAGATGAGCTCGAGAAGTGGATTTCTCC
>NZ_AVOF01000901.1:0-593 GCF_000465935.2 Pseudomonas sp. EGD-AK9 | reverse complement strand
AGGGACGTTCATCGGAGATCATTGGCCCGGTCAGCGCGATTAACAGCGGCAGTCAGCCCGAGGAGCTGTATCGGCTGATGAATGAGGCGGCGCTCATCACAACAGCTGTCGGCCCGAACGTGCTGAAGCTGATTGCTCCGTCTATCGCAGAAGGTTTAAGACGGAGAAACGCTGGAAACACACTGAATATCATTGCCTGCGAAAATATGATTGGCGGAAGCAGCTTCTTAAAGAAAGAGATATACAGCCATTTAACGGAAGCAGAGCAGAAATCCGTCAGTGAAACGGTAGGTTTTCCGAATTCTGCCGTTGACCGGATCGTCCCGATTCAGCATCATGAAGACCCGCTGAAAGTATCGGTTGAACCATTTTTCGAATGGGTCATTGATGAATCAGGCTTTAAAGGGAAAACACCAGTCATAAACGGCGCACTGTTTGTTGATGATTTAACGCCGTACATCGAACGGAAGCTGTTTACGGTCAATACCGGACACGCGGTGACAGCGTATGTCGGCTATCAGCGCGGACTCAAGACGGTCAAAGAAGCAATCGATCATCCGGAAATCCGCCGTGTCGTTCATTCGGCGCTGCTT
>NZ_AVOF01000900.1:0-593 GCF_000465935.2 Pseudomonas sp. EGD-AK9 | reverse complement strand
ATAAGGCAGAAGAGCATAACGCCGCTTCATTTACTGAGGACGGTTTTTACCGTACGGGTGATATCGTCAGGCTGACACGAGACGGCTATATTGTCGTTGAAGGCCGGGCGAAGGATCAAATTAACCGTGGAGGAGAAAAGGTTGCGGCTGAAGAGGTAGAAAATCATCTGCTGGCGCATCCGGCTGTCCATGATGCGGCAATGGTTTCCATGCCTGATCAATTTCTTGGCGAAAGATCTTGTGTGTTCATTATTCCCCGAGATGAAGCCCCAAAAGCCGCAGAGCTTAAAGCATTTTTGAGAGAGCGCGGACTGGCGGCATATAAAATCCCTGACCGAGTTGAATTTGTCGAATCCTTTCCGCAGACAGGGGTAGGAAAGGTAAGCAAAAAGGCTCTTCGTGAAGCCATTTCCGAGAAACTTCTTGCAGGGTCAAAAAAATAAATCAACAATTTGAGAGGAAGTGTTCAAATGGCTATACCTGCCATTCAGCCGTATCAAATGCCGACAGCATCTGATATGCCGCAAAACAAAGTATCATGGGTGCCTGATCCGAATCGGGCTGTCTTGTTAATTCACGATATGCAAAACTAT
>NZ_AVOF01000899.1:0-594 GCF_000465935.2 Pseudomonas sp. EGD-AK9 | reverse complement strand
CACCGGGCGCCCCGCCGGCACCTTGGCGCGCATGGCCTCGAAGGCCAGCGCCGCCACCAGGCCGCCGAAACTGGCGCGCCCCTGGCCCCAGAGCGACGGAATCACCAGCGCCTCGGGGTTGGTACGCACGGCCTGCAGCAATTCGGAAAAGGTCATAGCCACCTCGCAAACGATAGATGGCGTCGATCTTAGGGGATGGTGGAGGCCGAACGATAGGCCGAAAGGATGGTTATTCGGCCATAGTTCCGGCGAAAATGTCGCCTTATTTATCCAGCAGGAAGTCGCCATGCAGCGCCAGCAGCGCCTCGTCCGCGCGCCGTTCGGCTGCCGCCTGAGCCTGCAGCCAGGCCGCACGGCAGGGCGGCAGGGCCTCGCTGGAATCGCTCTGCGCCAGCCATTGCAGGTGATCGTGCCAGTCGCCCAGCTCACTCTGCGCGCGCTTCAACCGGCCCTGCACCGCGGCGTCCAGGCCGCTGTGCAGCGGATAGGCCTCGGCGGCGTAGCGCACCCGCTTGATCAGCAGGCGCAGGCGGTGGCGGTCGTGCGCCGGGTCGCGCAGGGCACGCGCCAGCTGGCGCTGCTGACGGCGCAAAC
>NZ_AVOF01000898.1:0-595 GCF_000465935.2 Pseudomonas sp. EGD-AK9 | reverse complement strand
CTCGCGGGCCATCTCCGGCAACGAATACAAGACCACCGCCAACGACACCCTGTGGGAAATCGCCCAGCGCGTGGGCGGCGGCTCGGTCAACCAGACCATGCTGGCCATCCAGGATCTCAACCCGGATGCCTTTATCGGCGGCAACATCAACCGCATGAAGAGCGGCCAGGTACTGCGCCTGCCCGATGAGCAGCAGATCCGCAGTCGCAGCAATGCCGAGGCCGTGGCCCAGGTCGCCGAACAGAACGCCGCCTGGCGCGAAGGGCGCGCCGTCGCCTCGCGTCAGCTGGATGCCACCCGTCGCGCTACTGCCGGCGCAGCGCCAGCGACCGCACAAAGCGGCGACAGCCTGAAACTGGTGGCGGCCGAGGCCGGCAAGGCCACCAGCGGCAGCGACAGCGGTTCGGCCGACAGCAAGGCGCTGACCGACAAGCTGGCCGTGACCCAGGAGAGCCTCGACTCGACTCGTCGCGAGAACGCCGAACTGCAAAGCCGCGTCGGCGATCTGCAGAGTCAGCTGGACAAGCTGCAGCGTCTGATCGAACTCAAGGACAGCCAGTTGGCCAAGCTGCAGGCCGATATGGCGGCAGGTGCC
>NZ_AVOF01000897.1:0-595 GCF_000465935.2 Pseudomonas sp. EGD-AK9 | reverse complement strand
GAACAGGCCGAGGCCCTGCAGGATGAAGCCCTGCAAGACGAAGTCCTGCCGAACGAGGAACAACTGCAGGACGACGAGCAGGACAGCAACGAGGGCGAGCGTCCGCGTCGCCGTTCGCGCGGCCAGCGTCGTCGCAGCAATCGCCGCGAGCGTCAGCGCGATGCCGACGGCAACCTGATCGAAGGCGCCGAAGAAACCGCTGAAGGCGACGCGCAGAGCGCCCAGGTCGCCGCAGCCGCCGCCACGGCAGCCGCGGTAGTGGCCGCCAGCAGCGACGAACAGCCCGCGGTCGAAGTGCAGGCCGTCGAGCCGGTTGCAGCGCCCGCCTCGCAAGTAGCCAGCGAAGAACCCACCGCGCCGGTAGAGGTCGCTGTCGCCGCCGAACCGAGTGAGCCTGCGGTGGTAGCCGAGCAGGTCGCCGAAGTCGTGGTCGAGGCTGCTCCGGCTGCCGAAGTCCAGGTCGTCGAAGCGCCGGCAGCCGAACCAGCGGCTGCGCCAGCCGCCGTGCAGGAAGAAGCCCCGGCAGCCGTGCCAGAAGCTCCGGTTGCCGCGGCGCAAGAGCCGGTTGCCGCGGCTCCGCTCAGCAGCGGCGGTC
>NZ_AVOF01000896.1:0-596 GCF_000465935.2 Pseudomonas sp. EGD-AK9 | reverse complement strand
ATTGATACGGGCAACAAGAGTGAAAACGGCAAAAGCAGCGATAGAATATCTGGAAAAACACAAGACGGAAGAGCATAAAGAAGTGTTTTTATCTGTCATTACATTCTATAAACAGTTAATTTTCAGGCTGGAGCACAGCCATCATGAGCTGAAATCAAGCGCCCATTTTGAAAATCAGAAGCTGGAAGTGAAGCTGAAGGCTGTACAGGCGATCAGAAATGAAATTCAAACACTCTTCGAGGAAAGAGAAATTTCCCGGGACATCTCCCATGAGCTTCGCCAATACATTAATGATGTCGAAGCCGCCATGCTTGAAGGCGGCGAATAAATGCAGCAAAAAAGCTGGCGTTAGAGCGCCAGCTTTTTTTATATTAAGGGCGATGAAATGCGACAGTGCTGCCATCCCGGTCGAACCAGCCTCTGAAGGCCCAGTTGATCCAGCCGCCATCGCCTTTGTTTGTAAAGGTTCCGTCTTCAAATACCCAAATGCCATACGTAATGCCGTCGTAAACGGCTGAGCCGTAAAATTGCACACCGTTCAAATGATCTTCATATTCCTGGCTTAAATTAAAGACCATGACGTTATATTTTTGGCC
>NZ_AVOF01000895.1:0-14207 GCF_000465935.2 Pseudomonas sp. EGD-AK9 | reverse complement strand
CGGAGCTGAGGCTGAGGGTGGAGCCCTGCTCGTAGCGGCGCAGCACGATGCGGCCGAGGCTGTGGCCGCTATGGCGGTCGCCCCAGCGCAGGTCGCCTACGTCCAGGGTCGACCAGTAGGTGCCCTTGTTCAGTTGCACGCCGTCCTGGGTCACGTCCAGCGAACCGTCGCGAAAGTGCATGTCGTAGCGCGTGCCGGACAGCCACAGGCCCTTGCCGCTCTCGTCGACGGTGATCGCCGCGTTGGCGTCGCTGATCAGGAAGTCGGCGTTGTAGCGCAGGCCGTCGCCGCTGGCGCCGCCGGGGCGGATGGTCAGCTGGCCGTTGAGGGTGAAATCGTAGGCCGGGAAGATTTCCAGCAGCACCAGCAGTTCGGTGCCGCCCTGCAGCGGCGCATCGGCCGTGCCGACGCGCAGGCCGTCGAAGCTGTAGCTGCCGACCACATTCTTCAGGCCCAGGCGCAGGCCGTCGAAGTGGCCGTCGTAGCCGCCGCTGCCCGGCTGGGTATTGGCGCTGCCGGCGTAGCAGCCGGCGCTGACGCCGCCGGTGCAGCTCTTGGTCAGATCCAGGCTGAGCTGGCCACTGCCATGGGTGCGCAGGCCGCTGAACCACAGGCTGTTGCCGTTATCGGTGAGCGAGACCGAGCTGCTGACCATGTTCCACGACAGATCCGCGCTGATGCCCTTGAGCCCGGAATTGGGATCGCCGCCGGGGCGCAGCCTGAACCAGTTCTGCCGCGCGCCCTGATCCTGGAAATTGAGGTCCAGGGCCAGGCTGCCGATCTTCTGGTTGCTCGGGTTGCCGATGATCAGGCCGCCGAGGCTGGCATTGAGCTTGAGGTCCTGAAAGGCCAGCTGCGCGTAGCGGCCGCTGCCGTCCTCGCCCAGGTCGAGGGTGATGCCGTTCTGGCTGCTGAGCACGCCGGCGAAGTTCTCCGCGCGCAGCACGCCGTCGTCCCGGAACTGAAACAGGCTGTTGGCAATGGTGATCTGCGGGATCAGGCGCAGCCCCTCACCAGTGGCGCCGCCGCCGGCGATGCGGATGCTGCCGCCCAGGCGCAGGTCCATATCCAGCTGGCCGAAGCTGCGCCCGTGCTCGGGGTGCCGCGTATCCGGCGTGCCCGGGGTGACCGCCACGCCCGGCAGCGGGTCGCCGTGGGCCAGGTCGAGGTTGATCGCGCCGATATGGCCAACGAAGCGCGAGTCGCCCAGGTCGAGGCGGATCGCCGAACCGTCGCCGCCGCCGACTATGTCCAGATAGGCATTGTTCAGGTAGGCATCGAAGGAGGCGTTGCGCACGATCAGATCGAAGCCATTGTCGCGGTAATAGAAGGTCACCGCGTCCAGGCTCAGGCGGCTGCCATCGACGCTGAAGCCGGCCACGCCATCGGCGCCGCCACCGCTGAGCTTGAGGCTGGCGCCCAGGGTATAGAAGGCGCGGAAGGCGCCGAAGCTCTTGTCGCTGCCGGCGAAGCCAACATTGCTGATCGCCAGTTCGTTGGGCCGGCCCTGATGCTCGATCTGCAACCGCTCGTCGACCACGTCGAGCTGCGTGGTCGAGCTGCTGCCGGCTTGCTGCGGGCGACTGGAGACGCCTTCCAGGCGCAGGCTCTGGCCGTCGTCGCGGTACTCGATGCTGCCCGCCGACCAGCCGCCGCCGCTGGTTTCGATGCTGATGCCGCCCTGGCCGCTGACGCCGGCCAGGCTGTCGTCGTCCAGCGCCTGCATGGCCCAGACCGGCGAGCTGCCCAGCAGGAGCGCTGAAAGCCAAGCGTGACGCTGCATGATGCGGCTCCTCAATTGGTCGGGAAGATCAGCACGCTGCCCTGCATGCGGATGCTGCCGTCGATCTTGGCCGAGAAGATATTGGTCTGCTGATAGCTGGGGTCGCCGCCGTTGGCGGCACTCAGCGCCTTGTTCTTCCAGCCGCCCTGGCTGGCCACGCCGAAGGCGAAGTTGCCGTCCTTGAAGCGGATTTCGTTGGGCAGGCCGAGCGCCAGCACCTCCTGCTCGCCGCCCGCGCCGGTCAGGGTGCGGGTGTCGAGGGTCAGGCCCTCGAAGCTGAAGATGCCCTTGAGGTTGTCCAGCACGTACCAGCCGGCATTGGCGCCGGAACGAATCGCCAGGCGCAGGCCGCAGCTCTCCGGGCTGGCCGCGCCGGCCAGGGCGCAGCTGCGCTGGTTGGCCGTCCACAGCGCCGGGTCGTTGCTCGCCGGGGTATCCCAGAGCACGCCGCCGTCCTTGTTGATGCTGAACTCGCCGGACAGGTAGACCCCGCCCTGGCCGCTCATCTGGCTGAGGGCGCTGTCGTCCAGCGGCTGCAGTTCGGCCAGGGCCAGCGCCGGCAGCAGCGCCAGCAACGCCATGCTTCGGCTAGCGCAGGTCATAGCTGCTCACCTTGAGGTAGTTGAAGCTCAGCCCGGAAATCTCGTTGCGCCCGAAGTTGTAGCCGCCGGTGGGAATCGCGGTGGGGCTGCTGCGCGTGCCGCCGACGGTCAGGTTCTCGAACACCAGATTGGTGCGCGGCGCGTTGGCGTAGAAATCGGTCGCCAGGGCCTGGCGTTGTGCCGCGCTGGTGCCAGCGGCGGTGGGGTTCTGCAGTTCCAGCACAAACTGGCCGTCGGCGCTGGAGCGCAGCCGCAACGGCTGCGACTTGCCGTAGCCCAGGGCGATATTGGCGTAGCCGTTGGTGATATAGAGGGTGCGCGCGCCGCGCTGGGCGGCGGTCTCGCCGGCGGTATCGCAGTTGGCCTGGGCGCAGGACATGATCTCCAGGGTCTTGGCGAAGATATTCACCCGCGCCTCGCCGACCAGCTCGCCGTTGCCGTTCTGTCCGGGGTCACCCCACAGGCGCAGGTAGGAGCCGTCCATCACCAGCTGATGAATATCCAGGGCGAGCATCTCGGTGCGCCCGGCCGCCACCTGGAAGTCGAAGCGCATGCCCAGATCGGCGCGCCCGCTGGCACCGGTCGAGCAGTTGGAGCCGGCGCCGGCGTAGCTGGCGATACAGGGGTTGCCGCCGGCGGTCAGCCGCTCGGGGAAGTTGAACGACAGCACGGCGACATTGCTGGGCGTGGTCTGCACCCACTGACCGTCGTCGCGCAGGGTGCGCAGCTCCTCGCCCTTGGCCAGTTCCAGCTCGAAGGGATGGTCGAGGCTGCCGATGGTCACCGGGTTGAGATTGCTGCCCTTGTTGCTGCCGGCGGCACCCAGGTAGAGGTTCTTCAACGAAATGGGGACGTTCTGCCCCTGGTCGTTGGTGATGTCGTTGATCACGATCTGCGCGCCGGAGCCATCCAGCAGCACCTGATCCAGCACGAAGCCCAGACCGGCGCCCTGCACGTCGGAGAGTTCCTGATCGCTCAGGGGTTCCATGGCCTGGGCCATTGCAGCCGGCAATGCGACCGCCAGCAGCAGGTAGCGCCTCATGCTCATGCTCAGCACCCCGCCGTTGCACTGCCCAGGCAGGTGTCCTGCCGGGGAATGCCGTTGAATGCCTGGTCGAAATTGATATTGATCGGCGAGACCAGATTACCGTTGGCGTCGCGGTACTTGGGCAGGTTCATGAACGCGCCCTGAAGTGCGGTGACGAAGGCGTTGCTGTCCATATCCCGCCAGGCCACGTCCTGGGTCTGTAGGGAGATGAAGAAACCCTTGGCCGCGTTCTGCATGTTGGACATATCGCTGGTATTGCCCACCGGCAGCGACTGGAACTGGGAGAGATTGAAGCAGGTCTGGATGCCCAGAATGCTGCAGTTGCTGGAAGCGAACCCGCCCAGCAGTGCATCGGTCCAGCCCCCGGCGCAGCCCGAGGTACAGTTGAGCCCGTCACCGTTCTTGATACCGGCCATCGTGCCCCTAACCGGATCGGCCGCCCCGCCGGAATTGACCAATATGGCATCGGCTTCGACGATGCTGCTGCGGTACACGCCGGCCAGAAACAGCGCGCTCTGCTGCAGTAAATTCGACTTGTTGTAGATGGCATCGCCCGTGCCCTTGATATGCACAGGGATGTTGCCGGTCAGGCTCTGGATATCGCCGGACAGCGTGCCCTTGGCCTCGCCGAAGCCGATACGCACCCCGACTACACGATTTCCATCGTAGGCCAGTTCCAGGAAGGGGTTGGCGATCTTGAACGGGTTGATGGTGTCATTAGGCCCCACCGTCCCCAGTGCGAAATTGTTGATCAGGATGTCGGAGGAACCCGCTAGCTCGCCGGCCCGGTTGTACTGCCCAAGCTGCAGTTTCTTAATGTTCAGCTGGGTATCGATATTCAGTCCGAAGTTGACTCGGGTGTAATTGATACCTGCATTGCTGTCGGTGGTGAGGTTGATAAACGCCTGTCCGGTGATGGCCGACAGCTCGTCGTCCGCCAGCTCCTCCAGCTTGGCCTGAGCCACCGGCGCGACCAGCAGCGAGGCGCACAGCAATGCCAGAGCATGCTTGGCGAAACGGCAGGACTGGCGCATGGCGGAACCCCTTTTCTTATGGTGGCGGTCGAGCGCTCCGACTCGAGCCCTTAAGGCCACTATAGGGACGCCTGCGCCAGGACGGCCCGACCCATAGTCGAGAAAAGGACGTCCAATAGCCGCCTGCCGCGGCATGATCAGGGCGGCGGTGTTACCGCCGGCAACAGCGGCGTAACACCCGCCCGTCAGCCCTGGCGGAACAACGCCAGCAGGTGCTCGGCAATAGTGCCGCGGATGGCGTCGATGCTCAGCTGCGAGCAGTGCGCCAGCTTGTGCGGGTTGATCCGGTGCAGGTGCAGCGACGGCATGCGCGCCTCGTACTCGCGCAGATCGCCCTTCACCAGCACCGGCAGGAAATGCTCGCCGCGTGCGCGGTAACGCTCGATCAGCAGGCGCAGGCCGTCCTGGAACGGCAGCTCGCGCGAGGCCACCAGGCGAAACTCGCCCGGCACCTTGAGGTACAGCCCGGTCTCGCCCACCGCCTCGCCCGGCAGGATATGTACCCCGGTGGCTTCCACGGCGTCGGCCGGGATATCGTGAAAGGTGTCGTGCCAGGCCAGCTCGTCCGGCAGGATGGTGATGCTGCCCGCCTCCTGCGGCACCACGAAGCTGTAGTTGCTGTAGAGCTTTTCCACGTAGCTGGAATAGATGCACAGGCGGTTTTCGAAGCGCTTGAGAAAGGCGATGGCCTCGCTGCGGTCGGTGATGGCATCCAGCTCCCAGTCCAGGTCGCGCTGGTGCTGCAACTCTTGCCAACAGGCGTCGATACTCAGGGCGGTGGCGGGCATGGGCGAACTCTGGCGGCAAGGCTACGCGCAGCTCTTTGCAGAAAGTGCGCCAGCCGCCAGGCAGCGCTTTTTCCACCCATATCAAGGACTTGCCCGGCCCCTCCGGGCCCGCCGCGTCCCAATGTGCCGCAACGCGTCACCTGCCTCTGATCGACTCGCGCTCAAACCCGGCACCCGCCTTGCAGTACAATCGCCTCTTTTCACTTGCCTGGACCCGGCGCCTCGATGATCGATCCCAAGCGCGTATTGCGCGCCCTCGCCGAACACTGGACGTTGCTCGAACCGCTCTGCGAGCGTTTCGACGCCGGCACCCTGAGCCTGGTGGAGCTGCGCGGCCAGCTCGCCGCGCAATTGCCCGACGCCACGCCCAGCGACACCACCGCCCTGCTCGACACCTGGATCCGCCTGGACATCCTGGTGCCGGTGGCCAAGAGCCCCAACCGTTTCGAGCTCAACGCGCAGATCCACGACTTTCTCGCCTACCTGCGCCGCGAGCACCGCCTCGGCCTGTGCCTGGAGATCGAAGCCTACCTGCGCCACCTGGAGCGCCTGGCCGGCTATATCCAGGACGCCTTCGAAGTGCGCGATGCCAACGACCTGGCGCGCCAGCTGCGCCTGCTCGATATGCGCGTGCGCGACGTGCTGAAGAAGCTGGCCAACGACGAGCAGGCGCTGGTGGGTGTGGCCGACCGGGCCAAGACCTCGGATCGGCAGATTCCCCTGCGCCAGCGCTACGCCGAGGTGCTGGCCACCTGGGACGAATATGTCGAACCGATGATCCAGCTGGTCGCCGCCGACGGCGCCTTCGAGCAGGGCGTGCGCCGGGTCGAGCAGGTGCTGCTGCGCCTGCTCGGCGACCAGCAGCGCCTCGGCCAACTGGTCGACGACGACCTGCTGCTGCGCACCCACGCGCGCATCCTGGAAATGCAGACCACCGCCCAGCTGACCCTGCGCAAGGCCCGCGAACTGCTGCTGCCGCTGCGCGAGGAAGCGCGCCGGCACAACGCCGTGACCCGAGGCGCGGCGCTGGCGCTGTCGGTGATCCGCAAGAAGGGTATCGACGCCGTGCCGCAGGCGGCCATGCCGCTGTTCACCCGGCCGCAGAGCAACTTCCTCGGCAGCGCCAGTCAGGTCGAGGCCTACGTTTACGCCCTGGCGCGCTTCGAGGCCAAGCCGGCGCACTTCCCCAAGGCCAGCGGTAGCCGCAAGGGCGGCGCGCCCAAGGCACCGAAGACCGCGCGGGAAATGATCGAACGCTGCGAACAGGCCCTGCCGCTGCCAGACCTGATGGCCTGGCTGCTGGAACAGGAGCCGGAAGGCGCCACCGACGAGCTGCTCTACTGGTTCTCGCGGCTGTCGCGCGAGTCGCGCTTCCAGCGTGAACGCCTGGAGCGCCGCCAGTACCTGACCCGCGAGCACGAGGTCAGCCTCAGCTCCTATGCCCTGGTAGGCCAGCCCAATGCCTGAGTACTACGTAGGGTGGACAACGCTTTTTTTGTCCACCTTGGCGATTGCCGGGCGGTGGACGGATGAAGCGTCGTCCACCCTACCCCCTGCTCAAGACTCCGTAGGGTGCGCTGTGCACACCATAACCGACGACCCGGTGCGCACGGCGCACCCTACTCGGCTCCACTAGCCAACGGATTGCCATGAACATCGATCTAAAAGAAATGACCCAGCTCGCGGCCGCCTTCCGCGACCTGTTCAAGGGCTACCACATCTCGCGCAGCGAGCCGGAGTGCTACGCCCAGCTGTCCAGCATGCAGGACCAGTACCGCGCGCTGTTCCGCGCCCTCGGTTTCGAGCTGGTGTGCGACCCGCGCGGCTTCTACTACTTCGTCCCCGAGCAGGTCGCCCCGCAAGTGAACAAGACCGCCCAGCGCCTGGCGCTGTTCACCTTTATCCTCGTGGAACATCTGGCTGACCAGGGCCGCGACCCGCTCTCCGTACTCGACGGCGGCAGCATCGGCCGTGACGAGCTGCCGGCGCTGCTGGACAAGTACCGCGACCTGTTCCTGCAAGCCGAGGTGACCACTTTCGAGGAGCTGGAAGACAAGATCATCCGCCGCCTCATCCAGCTCGGTTTCGCCGAGGACAGCAACGGCGTGTACCGCTTCCTGCCGCCGATGCACCGCTTCCTCGACGTCTGCCTGTCGGTGCAGCACGACCGCGACCTGGCCGCCAGCCTGCACAGCAGCGACCTGCCGCTGCCGGCGCCGGTGCTGCTGGACGATGACGGCGATGCAGACGCGACCGCTGTCATCGATATCGAAGAATCCGAGGAAGATGCCCTGGCCCGCGCCATGGCCGACGAACGCGCCACACAGGAGATGGACGCATGAGCCAGGAACGCTACGGCATCCGCCGCTTCGCCCTGCTGAACACTGCCGGCTACAGCCTCGGCCTGTTCCCGCTGGAAAACCCGCTGTCGGTCTACGGCGCCAACAACCTGGGCAAGTCCGCCTCGATCAACGCCCTGCAGTTCCCCATCCTGGCGCGCATGTCGGACATGAGCTTCGGCAAGTACAGCCTGGAAGCCTCGCGCAAGTTCTACTTCGCCAGCGACACCAGCTACATCCTCGTCGAAGTCGCCCTGCCCCATGGCCCGCACGTGATCGGCGTGGCCGGTCGCGGCCCGGGTGGCGGCTTCGGCCACCAGTTCTTCGCCTACGCCGGCGAGCTGGACCTGGAGCACTACCAGCAGAACGGCACCTGCCTGCGCCAGCGCGAACTGTTCAAGAACCTCGGCCAGGCCGGCATCACCGCCTACGAACTGAAGCCCGACGAACTGCGTCGCCTGCTGGTCGGCGGTCACACCAGCATCCCGCTGGACCTGACCCTGATTCCGCTGCGCTCGACCAGCGAGCAGAGCTTGAAGACCTTCCGCGCGCTGTTTATCAACCTCCTGCACATGCGCGAGATCACCGCGGCCAAGCTCAAGCAGCTGTTCCTCGATGCCTTCGAGCACAGCCTGCGCTCGGGTAGCGTCGACTATATCGCCGCCACCGAAGAAGCCTTCCGCGACGTGCGTCGCATGGAGCAGGACTACCAGGCCCTGGTCACCGCCGGCCCCTTGATCGAGGCACTGGCCTCGGGCGTGGCCCAGCGCGAAGTGCTGCGCGGCAAGCTGCATCGTCTCTCGCCACTGCTCGACAACCTGCTGGGCACCTGGCACGACTACGCCGATGCGCGCAAGGAAGAGCTGGTAATCCAGGCCGAACACTATCGCAACGAGCAGGACGGCCTGCAGAACGAGCAGCGCGGCGGTACCAGTGAGCTGATGCGCCTTGAGCGCGAGATCAGCGAAATCCAGCGCTGGCTGGGCGAGCTTTCCGTGCTGAAGAACCGCTTCGCCCTGGTGGAAAACGCCAAGGTGCTGGAAGAGCAATTGCTCGCCGCCAAGGACGCCCACGACGAACTGGCCGGCGCCCTGGCGCAGTCGCGGCAGTTCTCCAGCGAAGACCTGGACGAGCGCCTGCGCGACCTGGAAAAACGCCTCAAGTCGGTCAAGCAGCAGCTTGATCACGCCGACAACAACAGCTACTCGCGCCTGCGCGAGGAGTTCAGCCAGCAGGACGTCGACCGCCTGATGCGCCTGTTCAACGGTCAGCTGTTCAGCCTGCCGCTGGGTGAGAAAGGCATCCAGACCGACGGCGACGATTGGGTCAAAGCGGTCGAGGCGGTACTGGATCGCTTCAAGGGCGACACCTTCGCCGTGCCGGGCCTGTCCATCCACCTCAGCCATATCGAGCCCCCGGCCTTGCAGGCGCTGGCCGACCGCGCCGCCCTGCGCGACCAGAAGGATCGCCTGGAGCGCGAGCTCAAGCAGCTCAAGACCCAGCAGTCGGTGGCCGCCGACCGCGCCGCCAGCAAGGCCCAGGCAGAGACGCTGTACCAGGCCGTGCTGGACGCGCAGAAGGCCCTGGAGGACTTCCGCAAGAGCCAGACCCTGGCTGCCGAAGAGCCGCAGAAGCTGGAACGCCTGGCCGAACTGGAAGGCGCGCAGGACGAACTCAAGCGTGCCAGCGATGCCTTTGCCGAACGCGTGCAGCAACTCTCCGCCAAGCTGCAACTGGTCGGTCGTCAACTGGCCGATCTGGAAGCCAAGGAGCGCACCCTGGAAGACGCCCTGCGCCGTCGCCAGTTGCTGCCGGCCGACCTGCCCTTCGGTACGCCGTTCATGGAGCCGGTGGACGACTCGCTGGACAACCTGCTGCCGCTGCTCAACGACTACCAGGACACCTGGCAGGCGCTGCAGCGCATCGACGGCCAGATCGAGGCGCTCTACGCCCAGGTGCGCCTGAAAGGCGTGGCCAAGTTCGACAGCGAGGACGACGTCGAGCGTCGCCTGCAACTGCTGGTCAACGCCTACGCCCACCGCCAGGACGAGGCCCTGACTCTGGCCAAGGCGCGCCGTGCCGCGGTGACCGACATCGCCCGCACCCTGCGCAATATCCGCAGCGACTACGACAACCTGGAACACCAACTGGCGCTGTTCAACCGCGAGATCAACAAGCGCCAGGTCTCCAACCTGCAGAGCTTCCGCATCGTCTTGGCGCCAAACAAGGAAGCCCTGCGCCATATCGACCAGATCATCCACAGCGCCGGCCAGTACGAGGAAGGCGAGACCCTGTCGGTGTTCGACCTGTCGCAGTCGGCCGATCAGGACGCCAAGAACGAAGAAGCCAAGGACTACCTGTCGCGCCTGGTCGCCGCCAACGGCAACCAGCTCGGCCTGAAGGATCTGTTCGAACTGGCCTTCGAGATCACCAAGGTGCATGGCCAGCCGATCATCCACACCGACATCGATGGCGCCGCATCCAACGGCACCACCATGACCATCAAGGCACTGACCAACATGTACCTGTTGCTGCACCTGATGGACCGCGAGCAGGCCGGGCGCATCCGCCTGCCCTACTACCTCGACGAGGCGGCGGACATCGACGAACGCAACCAGCAGGCGCTGATTGAAACCAGCCTGCAGCTCGGCTTCGTGCCGATCCTGGCTTCGGTGAAGCCACAGGTCTCGGCCCACGTGGCCATCGACCTGGAAGGCGGCAGCGGCCCCAACGGCATCTACATCGACGAGGCGGACTGGAAGTTCATCAAGCCGCGCGAGACTGCCAAGATGCAGGCGCCGCAGCAGGAAGAAGCGGTCGAGCCGGCTTGAAGCTCAAGCCCCTCCCAAGGTTCACACGACCGTAGGAGCGGCTTCAGCCGCGAGCTTTCATAAGCCCAATGAAAAAGACCGCTCGATGCGGCCTTTTTCATTTCTACGGTTTGCTCACTGCTCCAGCACGATCTTCGGCGCCCACTGCATCCAGCCGTCCTCAGGCTCATCGAACAGCGCAAAGGTCTGCCCCGGCTGCGCCGGCCCGCCCATTTCCGGGTTGTTCGGCGTGGCGAAGGCAATACCGCCCTCGATCAGCGCCTCCAGCGACTCGGTCCGCACCTTGACGCCCTTGAACAGCCCGGCATCCACGCCGATGCCGCTGGCATTCCAGAAGCGGCTGCCGCTGCGCACCAGCGGTGCATAACGCGGCTCGATCAGCACATGGATCAGCACCCGATCCGAGGTCGGCCCCAGTTCGAAGTTCACCACCTTGCCCACCGGGATTTCGCGATAGCTGACCAGTACGCCGGGCTTGATCGAGCCGCGCCGCGCTGCGCTGAGCACCAGGCGCAGGCCCTCTTCACGCGCACTCTGACTGGGCGGGCTGCCCAATGCGGTGAACTCCAGCCGCCGCGCGCCCGGTTTGGCTGCCGGCTGCACTTCCAGGTACTGACCGCTGACCAGGGTACCCAGGTTGGCGGCGCGGGTCAGGCTCAGTTCCGGCTTGATCACCCAGAACTGCGTGCCCTCGCGGGCGATACGCTCGGCGGCCTCGGTAATGCGCACACCCAGTACCACGGCCTGCAGGTCGTCGGTGAGGCTCATGCTCTCCACCTTGCCGACCTCCAGGCCCTTGTAGCGGATCGCCGTGCCGGGCTGCAGGCCGTCGCCATTGGCGACCCGGATGCTGATCGGTTGCCCAGGTTGCAGGGCGCTGTCGCGATCGGCGTATAGGTTGAAACGCTGCACCCGCCGGTCGCTCCTGGCCGCTTGCGGCTCGGGCGTCTCGAAGGCGATGCCGCCGGCCAGCAGGGTCTGCAGCGACTCGCTCTTCACCTCCACCCCCGACAGTCCGCCCTTGAGGGTGATACCGCTGGCATTCCAGAAACGGGTCGAGGAGTTGACCAGATGGCTGTACTCCGGCTCGATGTGCACGCCCAGCACCACCTGGCGGTCGTCGCGCGACAACTGGAAGCTCTGCACCGACCCCACCTTGATCTGCCGGTAGAGGATCGGACTGCCCACCTCCATGGACCCCAGGTTGTCGCTGAACAGCACCAGGTGCAGCCCCGGCGCGCCCAGATCCAGCGGCGGCGCCTTGGGCCGCGCCACGAACTCGCGCAGCGGCGGATTGCCGCTTTCGCCGGGACGAATGGCGATGTAGTTGCCCTTGACCAGCGCCTCCAGACCGGTGATGCCGGCCAGCGAGATCGACGGTCGGACCACCCAGAAATCGGTGCCCTCGACCAGGTAGTCCTCGGTACGCGGGTCGAGCATCAGCTCCACCTGGGCGCCGCCCAGGTCGGCATCGACCTTGAAGGTCTTCATGTGGCCGACCTGGATGCCCTTGTACATCACCGGCGTGCGTCCCGGCTCCAGGCCTTCGAAGTCGTGCAGCTTCAGCGCGACGCGGATACCGGCCTGCGCCGCGTCGTAGTCCTCGTAGAGGCGGAAGGGAATGCTCGGATCGGTGGCCGGACTGTCCTTGCGGTGCTCCGGCGTGGCGAAGGCGATTCCGCCGGCGACTATGCTGGCCAGCGACTCGGTACGCAGCTTGACCCCGGTCAGGCCGGCATCGATGGACACGCCGCTGGCGTTCCAGAAGCGCGTGTGCTTGCGCACCAGGCTGGCGTACTGCGGCTCGATAAACAGCTTCACCTCGACCGTGCTCTGATCCGCGCCCAACACGTAGCTCTTCACCAGACCGACCTGGATCTGCTTGTAGAACACCGGACTGTCCTTGCTCAAGGAGCCGAGGCGTTCGGCGTGCAGGGTCAGGTGCAGACCGGGCACGTCGTCCGCCAGCGGCGGCGCCTCGGGCAACGCGGTGTACTTGCGCGCCGGCTCGCCCTCCCCCGGGCTGACGGCGATGTAGTTGCCGGACACCAGTGTCTCCAGCCCGGTAATGCCGGCCAGGGTCACGCTGGGCTTGACCAGCCAGAAGCGCGTGCCGCTGAGCAGATGGGGCTCGGTGTCCTTGTCCATCTCCAGCGTGGCGATCACCCCGCGCCGCTCGCCGCTACGATCGAGCGCCAGTTCGGTGACCTTGCCGATGGCGATGCCCTTGTAGATCACCTCGGTCTTGCCGACCTGGATACCGGAGCCGTTCTCGAACAGCACCTGAATCTCGATGCCGGCTTGCGAATAGGCGCGCCAGGCCAACCAGGCCCCTATCGCCAGGGCGAGCAGGGGCAACACCCAAATGGCAGACCAGTTGGAAGCCGGTCGAGTCTTGGCCGTTGGCAGATCAGTCATGGTCAGGTTCCGTATTGTCCCAGATCAGGCGGGGGTCGAAGGTCAGGGCGGCGAGCATGGTCAGAATCACCACGCTGGCGAAGGCGGCGGCACCGGCATTCGGCTCGATGCTGGCCAGGCTGCCGAAGTTCACCAGCGCGACCAGGATGGCGATGACGAAGATATCCAGCATCGACCAACGGCCGATCCACTCGATGAAGCGATACATGAGAATGCGCTGGCGCGCCGACATCGGCTGATGACGTTGCACCGAGTACAGCAGCAAGGCGATGCCGACCAGCTTGAAGGTCGGCACCAGGATACTGGCGACGAACACCACCGCAGCAATCGGCAGCATGTCGTACTGGATCAGCTCGATCACCCCGCCCATGATGGTCGACGGTGCCCCCTTGCCCAGGCTGTTGACCGTCATGATCGGCAGCAGGTTGGCCGGTATATAGAGAATCGCCGCGGTCAGCAACAACGCCCAGGTGCGTGCCAGACTGTCGGGCCTGCGCGCATGCACCTGCGCACCGCAGCGGCTGCAATACTGGTGCTTGACGTCTGGGTCGACGGGGTTGAGCTGATGGCACTCATGGCAAATCAGCAATCCCGCATCAATCGCCCGCATGAATGTCCTCCCCGGACAAGGCTTCCCAGATCTGATGTGGCGACATGGTCACCTCCAGCCACACCTGCACCAACAGCAGCGCGACGAAACAGAACAATCCCAAACCGAGGCTCAGGTCGGCCAGATCCATCAGCTTGACTATCGCCACCAGGATGCCCATCAGATAGACCTCGAGCATGCCCCATTCGCGCATATGGTGATAAATGCGATAGAGCAGCAAACCATAGCTGCGTCCGAAATCCAGGCGAATGCTCAGCAGCACCAACAGCTGGCACAGCAGCTTGAGCAGCGGCACCGCCATGCTGCAGAGAAAGACCACCAGGGCGATGCCCTGCATGCCGCTGTTGTAGAGCCCTACAACGCCACTCCAGACCGTATCCTCGGTGGTCTGCCCCAACAGGTTGAGCTGCATGATCGGCAGAAAGTTGGCCGGCACATAGAGCAGCAGGGCCGCGATCACCAGTGCCAGACTGCGCCTGATCACGCGGTGCCGGTGGCGGAACAGTTCATAGCCACAGCGCGGGCATTCCGCACTTTCGCCATCGCTCAAGCTCGGCTTGTGCATCAGCAGATCGCACTCATGGCAAGCGACCAACGCCTCCAGCGGAAACGTCATTAGCCGCTGCTCGGTAGCCGAATCAGACATGAAGCCCCCCAGGTAATATCGACCTATTCTAGACGAGCCACGGCAACGGACATACACAGGCGAACGGCGTCTCTCACGGCACAAGGTATGCCACGATTTTCCGACGCA
>NZ_AVOF01000894.1:0-596 GCF_000465935.2 Pseudomonas sp. EGD-AK9 | reverse complement strand
AAGAGGTGTTATTATCAAGCGGCAAGCCACTTGTGAAGTGGAAAGCGGCAAATGGATTGAGTGAGGTGTACAGCTGGCTGGATGAAGGCAGAGATCAGAATGCTTGGATTGACCTGGAAATCCGTGTCGCGGACCAGCTGTCACTTGAAGAGATTCACAGGCTGCGGAAGGCGCACCCGGGCTTTATCCATATCAGGCCGGTTTTTGAAGAACAGAACAAAGACCGGGAACGGATCGAGGTTAAACATGTCTCAATCGAGGACCGCTTTAAGAAATTTTATGAAAAACAAACTGGCGGTGCGGTGCCGGATGAAGAAATGGTGAAGCTGTTTTTAGAGCTTGCATCAGGCGTTGAAGAGGAGGATGCGAAATGAAGCCGATCACCTTAAGCATTAAGGGGCTCCACAGCTTTAGAGAGGAGCAGACGATAGATTTTGAAGGCCTATCCGGTGCCGGTGTTTTCGGCATTTTCGGGCCGACAGGAAGCGGTAAATCCTCTATACTCGACGCAATGACGCTTGCTTTATACGGAAAGGTGGAACGGGCGGCGAATAATACGCACGGAATCTTAAATCACGCCGAAGATACGCTGTCTG
>NZ_AVOF01000893.1:0-596 GCF_000465935.2 Pseudomonas sp. EGD-AK9 | reverse complement strand
GGCCGCCTACGTCGCCAGCGGCATGGCCGACGCCGGCTTCGGCGTCGAGGCGGCGGCGCGCCGCTTCGGCCTGGATTTCATCCCCATGGCCCGCGAGCACTATTGCCTGCTGTGCCGCGAGGACAGCCTCGAGCTGCCGGCCATGGCCGCCCTGCTGCGGGTGCTGCAGAACCCGGAGTTCCAGGCGCGCATCGGCCAACTGCCCGGCTACGCCCTCAGCCGCCCCGGCGAGGTGCTGCCGCTGACCCAGGCGCTGGAGCAGTGGGGCCGCGAGAGCCTGCTGTGAGCGCCACCCCTGCGCCCGCTTGGCGAAACCGTGAACCAGTTCCACAACCAGACCAGTGGCCGACGGGAGGTCGGGAACCCGGCATGGGCGCCGCAGGTCAATGGAGCAACTCTCGCCGCAAGGCGGCTCTGTCATCGAGGTGTTCATGAAGTCACTGCAGTTGCTCCTCCTCTCCCTCGGCCTGACCAGCGGCAGTTTCGCCCTGGCCGGCAATACCGAAGCCGGTATTGGCGGCGCACTGGGCGGCGTCGTAGGTGCCATGGTCGGCCAACAGGTCGGCGGCAGCACCGGCGCGGCGGTCGGCGCCGGT
>NZ_AVOF01000892.1:0-597 GCF_000465935.2 Pseudomonas sp. EGD-AK9 | reverse complement strand
ATGGAGGCGGCCAGGGTGGAGATCACCGTGTCGCCGGCGCCGGTGACGTCGAACACCTCGCGCGCCCGCGCCGGCAGGTGCAGCGGCGCGTGGTCCGGGCGCAGCAGGGTCATGCCGTGCTCGCCGCGGGTCACCAGCAGGGCGCCGAGTTCCAGCTCACGCATCAGCTTGGCGCCCTTGCTGACCAGCTCGGCCTCGTCCTTGCAGCCGCCGACTATGGTCTCGAACTCGTGCAAATTGGGGGTGATCAGGCTGGCGCCGCGGTAGATGGAGAAGTCCTTGCCCTTGGGGTCGGCCAACACCGGGATGCCCCTGGCGCGCGCGGCCTGGATCAGCACCTGGTGGTTCTGCAGCGCGCCCTTGCCGTAATCGGACAGCACCAGCACCTTGACCCCGGCGAGCAGTGCCTCGACCTGGCGCGCCAGGGCCTGGGTATCGGTGGCGAAGGGTTCTTCGAAGTCCATGCGCAGCAGCTGCTGGTGGCGGCTCATGACGCGCAGCTTGACGATGGTCGGCTGCTCGTCGCGGCGCTGGAAGTGTGCCTCGACGCCGGCGGCGGCCAGGCTGTCGGCCAGGCTGTCGGCCGCCTCGTCCTCG
>NZ_AVOF01000891.1:0-598 GCF_000465935.2 Pseudomonas sp. EGD-AK9 | reverse complement strand
GGGAAGCGGACGGGGACTGCTGATTTCGCTCATGAGCGCTCGGTAGGCCGAAAGTCTATTAACACCCTGTCGAAAATGCTGACTGCGGGGACAGTGATGCGACATGTATAATGCCGCCCCGTTCCGCACCGCACTTCCGGCTCGCGTCAGTATAGCGGCCGGGGCACCGCCGACTTTAACCCTGCCAGGTAGCGATGACATCTCCCGCCCCCCTTCTCGAAGCCGTGGCGCTCAGCTGTGAGCGGGATTGGCGCATGCTCTTCGAACACCTGCATTTTCATCTGCAGGCCGGCGACATGCTGCAGATCAGCGGCCCCAACGGCAGCGGCAAGACCAGCCTGCTGCGCCTGCTGGCCGGGCTGATGCAGCCCACCGCCGGCAGCATCCGCCTGCAGGGTAGGCCGCTGGCCGAACAGCGTGGCGAACTGGCGCGCAATCTCTTGTGGATCGGCCACGCCGCCGGCATCAAGGGCCTGCTGAGCGCCGAGGAAAACCTGGCCTGGCTCTGCGCGCTGCACACCCCGGTCGGCCGCGAGGCGATCTGGCAGGCGCTGGCCGCCGTCGGCCTGCGCGGCTTCGAGGACGTGCCCAGCCACAC
>NZ_AVOF01000890.1:0-596 GCF_000465935.2 Pseudomonas sp. EGD-AK9 | reverse complement strand
TTCGGCGCCTGCGCCGCGCTGGTGCTGGCGCGCGCCATAGTGCGCGACGTGTGGCATGCCGAGGCGGGGCCGGCCCTGGCGCTGACGGTACTGGGCATGTTCGTCGCCATCGTCCTGTCGCCGCTGCTCGGCGGTCTGCTGACCCAGTACGGCGGCTGGAGGGCGCCGCTGATGGCCAGCCTGGCGCTGGGCGGCGTGGCGCTCTTGGCGGTGCTCGGCAGCTACCGCGAGAGCCATTTGCAGCGCGACCCGCAGGCCGGGCGCTTGAGTCGTCTGGCGGGCGACTATTGGGATCTGCTGGGCAGCTGCCGCGCGCTGGCGCTGACCATCGCCATGACCTACGGCGCCATGTTCGTCGTGGTGGCCGGTTCCTCGGCGGTCTATATCGGCCTGCTCGGGCTGAGCGCGGCGCAGTACGGCATGACCTTCGCGGCCATCGTCTCGGGCCTGCTCGGCGGCGCTCTGTTCACCCTGCGCAACGTGCAGCGCCTGGGCCCTCAGCGAGTGGTGGCCATCGGCGTGGCGCTGGTGCTGGCCGGCGCCGCCCTGTCCCTGGCGATCTATGTGCTGTTTGGCCTGTCGCTGCTCGGCCTGTC
>NZ_AVOF01000889.1:0-598 GCF_000465935.2 Pseudomonas sp. EGD-AK9 | reverse complement strand
GGGTATCGAGCGGCGATTCCGCTGTGAGCTTGACATAGATCGCGCAAAAGAGCGCATCGGTAAAAATGCTTCGTTCCAAATTTAAGGTCAGCTGGGTTGAGAAATGTTTTCTGTACATGTCTTTTCGCTTCGCAAATACATGTTTCGTACCCGGACGCTCACGTTTGATGCATTCTTCGATCCTAATGTCTTCAAGCAGCATAAAGAGCTGCTTGGCAAAACTTTTAAAGGTGAGATGACGATGGGTATCATTCAAAAAGTTCGCAAACTCATGCAGCGAGCTATATCTTGTTCCGACTGAACGCAGGTAGACGTCGCTTTTCAGACCCGCTTCCATGTCCTCAGCTGCCCTGTCTTTCCAAAAATGGCTCATATAGATTTTCTTTTCAAATGGATTGTAATAGGACTGAACGCCATACTCCACTTCTACCGCTTCACTCTTGGTGAGTGTTTTGGCCAAATCAGTCAGCATCCTAAATAAAAGAGCCCTGCACGGCAGGGCTCTAAATCTCATGCTCAAAACAATAATGATTCACAAGCTCTTCAATCAAATCATGATCGGGATATTCCCCGTTAAATTCAAATTCGATTTCTTCCA
>NZ_AVOF01000888.1:0-599 GCF_000465935.2 Pseudomonas sp. EGD-AK9 | reverse complement strand
GTAAAAGACTTATCCAACAAAGAAACAATTGATCAAAAAAGCTCGCAGACGTATGAAATCTTGGATCGTGAACAAGATTCGAAGTAAAAATGCCAAGCAAGTACACCGATATTAGATGTACTTGCTTTTTTTTGAAAAAAAATCTCATATTCAAAATAAAGTGATTGACTTTGCGTAAAAAAGAAAGTAACATACTATTTGTAAGTAAATATAAAAAGTTTACCGGGAGGAATACAGATGTCTACAGTTTTATTTGTAAAATCAAGCGACCGTACAGCTGAAGAAGGCGTTTCAACTAAACTTTACGAAGCTTTCTTAGCTGCTTATAAAGAAAACAACCCTAATGATGAAGTGGTTGAATTAGATCTTCATAAGGAAAACCTTCCTTACCTTGGCAGAGATATGATTAACGGAACATTTAAAGCAGGTCAAGGAATGGAAATGACAGAAGATGAGAAAAAACAAGCAGCAATTGCTGACAAATATCTGAACCAGTTTGTAAAAGCTGACAAAGTTGTTTTCGCATTCCCGCTTTGGAACTTCACAGTGCCAGCAGTGCTTCATACTTATGTTGATTATCTGTCTCGCGCAGGCGTTAC
>NZ_AVOF01000887.1:0-600 GCF_000465935.2 Pseudomonas sp. EGD-AK9 | reverse complement strand
TGTTGTGGAACGCCGAGTTCATCCTGCGCTACATGGGCATCGAGCCGGCGCTGATCACCCCGGCCATGGGCTACCTGCGCGCGGTGGCCTGCGGTTTCCCGGCGGTGGCGCTGTACCACGTGCTGCGCTGCTTCAGCGACGGCCTCGGCCACACCCGGCCGAGCATGGTGCTGGGCATCCTCGGCCTGCTGCTGAACATCCCGGCCAACTACATCTTCATCTACGGCAAGTTCGGCCTGCCGGCCATGGGCGGCGTCGGCTGCGGCTGGGCCACGGCGCTGGTGATGGGGTTCATGCTGATCGGCATGCTGGTCTGGGTGAAGTGGGCGCCCTACTACCGCCCCAGTGCCCTGTTCGCCCGCTTCGAGCGGCCGCAGTGGGCGGTGATCAAGCGCCTGCTGGCCATCGGCGTGCCGATCGGCGTGGCGGTGTTCGCCGAATCGAGCATCTTCGCGGTGATCGCCCTGCTGATCGGCGGCCTTGGCGCCACCGTGGTCGCCGGCCACCAGATCGCCCTGAACTTCAGCTCCATGGTGTTCATGATCCCCTACTCGCTGGGCATGGCCGCCACCGTGCGGGTCGGCCAGGCGCTGGGCCGTG
>NZ_AVOF01000886.1:0-596 GCF_000465935.2 Pseudomonas sp. EGD-AK9 | reverse complement strand
CAAGGAGAATCAGCAGGACAACTAAAACGCCCATCAAGGCGAAAATCCAAAACGTCCATCTCCAATGCAGGACGCCGCCGATAAATGATCCGAGCGGCACTCCGAAAATCAGCGCCAGCGACCAGCTTGAAACGATCAGTCCCATCACCTTGCCCCGGTATGTATAAGGAACACGATCACCGACAACTGCGTATGCGGTCGGAACAAACGCTCCCGCAGCCAATCCCGAGAGCGCCCGGCCTAAAAAGAAGAAAAAAATATTTTGAGCCAAAGCGCATATCACCGTTCCTATGATAAAGATCATAAGCCCGGCCAATAAGCTCAGTTCTCTGGAGTATTTATCGCCTAATGGAACCAAAAGCGGCGCACCGATAAAAATCATAATGCCATAAATACTGATAGATAATGCAAGGACACTGACATCTGAGCTGAAGGCTTTTGCTAAATCCGGCAGCAGCGGTGAGATCACAAGCTCTTCAGATCCGGCTGCAAATACCCCCATCGTTAAAGCCAGTGCCAACAATAACGGAAAATGATGTTTTGTTTTGATGTCATTGTTTTGATTGCTGTTCATTCTTTCTCAAACACCTCTTCCA
>NZ_AVOF01000885.1:0-601 GCF_000465935.2 Pseudomonas sp. EGD-AK9 | reverse complement strand
GGCTCGCGCGGCGCAGGGCGCCAGCTCAGCGCATGGACCAGGGCGAGGGACAGGCCGAGCAGCGCCACCAGGGCGAGCAGCAGGCGAAGCGGGCGGGGCAGGGACATGGCGACGCGGGCGGCTATGCTGGAAGGAGGCGAGGATACCCGACTGCGGCCCATCGGCCCAGGCGTGGCGCCGTCCTGCCGGGAGGGTGCGATGAACGAGCCGCTGATTGCCCAGCGCGGCCCCTATGCGGTCGAGGTTCAGGCCGGGCAGGATTACTTCTGGTGCCGTTGCGGGCGCAGCGCCAGCCAGCCGTTCTGCGACGGCAGCCACAAGGGCAGCGGACTGACGCCGCTGAAGTACCATTCCGAGCAGACCGACACCCTGTTTTTCTGTGGCTGCAAGCACACGGCCGCGCCGCCCTGTTGCGATGGCAGCCATAACAGGTTGTAGTGTCGGCCAGGCTTGGCTTGTGGGGGGGCAGTGCATGTATCGCAAGGTATTCGCCAACAAGGTGTTCGACCGCAAGGTGGTGCTGATCACCGGCGGTTGCGCCGGCATCGGCCGCGCCCTGGCCGTGCGCATGGCCCAGGCCGGCGCGCGCCTGGTGATTTTC
>NZ_AVOF01000884.1:0-14285 GCF_000465935.2 Pseudomonas sp. EGD-AK9 | reverse complement strand
GGCTGCTGGGCCTTGCCGAACTCGCCGCTGGCGCGGCTGGTGACGGTGGGCAGGCGGTCGTTGGCGACATCGTCGCGGATCGCCCGCGCCGCGCGCAGGCGGCTGAAGGCCACGCGCAGCTCGCGGTTGTCCGCCAGCGAGCGCTGCACCAGGCGGTTCAGCGTCGGGTCCTCGAACTGCTGCCACCAGGCGGCCTCGAAACGGGTGCGGTCGTAGTCGCCGGCCTCCAGCGCGTCGAGGCGCGCCGGTTCGGTCTGCGGCGCGCGGTAATCCGGGCCGACCGCGCAGGCGCTGACCGCCAGGGCCAGCAGGCTGATCTTCAGGGCATTGGCAACGCGCTTCATGCGTGCACCTCGTGGGCAGCGGCTTGGGCCTTGCGCGCCTGGCGTTTCTCGACGAAGGCGCGGATCAGCACGTAGAACACCGGGGTCAGCAGCAGACCGAAGAAGGTCACGCCGATCATCCCGCTAAATACCGCCACGCCCATGGCATGGCGCATCTCGGCGCCGGCGCCAGAGGACAGCACCAGCGGTACCACGCCCATGATGAAGGCGATCGAGGTCATCAGGATCGGCCGCAGACGCAGGCGGCAGGCTTCCAGCACCGCACTGATGCGATCCAGGCCTTCCTCCTGTTTCTCCTTGGCGAACTCGACGATGAGGATGGCGTTCTTGCACGCCAGGCCCACCAGTACGATCAGGCCGATCTGGGTGAAGATGTTGTTGTCGCCGCCGGCCAGGATCACCCCGGTGATGGCGGAGAACAGCACCGTCGGCACGATCAGGATCACCGCCAGCGGCAGGCTCCAGCTTTCGTACTGGGCGGCCAGCACCAGGAAGGCCAGCAGCACGCAGAGCGGGAAGATGAAGATCGCGCTGTTGCCGGCGAGGATCTGCTGATAGGTCAGCTCGGTCCACTCGAAGGTCATGCCGTTGGGCAGTTCTTCTTTCAGCAGCTTGGCGATGGCCGCCTCGGCCTGGCCGGAGCTGTAGCCGGGCGCCGCCGCGCCGTTGATCTCGGCGGTGAGGAAACCGTTGTAGTGCATCACCCGGTCGGGGCCGGCGCTGTTCTCCACCTTGACGAAGGTGGACAGCGGCACCATTTCCCCGCGGTTGTTGCGCACCTTGAGCTGGCCGATCTGCTCCGGCTCCAGGCGGAACTGCTGGTCGGCCTGGACGTTGACCTGGTAGGTGCGGCCGAAGCGGTTGAAGTCGTTGGCGTACAGCGAGCCCAGGTACACCTGCATGGTGTCGAAGATGTCGCTGATGGCCACGCCGTGGGTCTTGGCCTTCTCGCGGTCGATGTTGGCATCGATCTGCGGCACGTTGACCTGGTAGCTGGTGAACACCGACATGGGGTTGAGCTCCGGCAACTGGCGCGCCTTGCCCAGGATGTTCTGGGTCTGCGCGTACAGCTCCTCGTAGCCGAGGCTGCCGCGGTCCTGGATCTGCAGGCGGAAGCCACCGATGGTGCCGAGGCCCTGCACGGGCGGCGGCGGGAAGATGGCGATGTAGGCGTCCTGGATCTCGGCGAACTGGGCGTTGAGCTCGGCGGCGATGGCGTTGGCCGACATCGACGGATCACTGCGCTCGTCGAAGGGCTTGAGCGGGGTGAAGACGATGCCGCTGTTGGGGCTGTTGGTGAAGCCGTTGATCGACAGACCGGGGAAGGCCACGGTGTTCTCCACGCCCGGGTGCTTGCCGGCGATCTCCGACATGCGCTTGATCACCGCCTCGGTACGGTCCAGGGTGGCGGCGTCCGGCAACTGGGCGAAGGCCACCAGGTACTGCTTGTCCTGCTGCGGCACGAAGCCCGTGGGCGTCGTCGAAAAGCCCAGGTAGCCCAGCCCCAGCAGGCCGGCGTAGAGGAACATGGCCACGCCGCTGGTGCGCAGCACGCGCTGCACGGTGCCGACGTAGCCGTGGCTGGCGCGGTCGAAGAAGCGGTTGAAGGGGGTGAACAGCCAGGCGCCGAACAGCTTGTCGAGCAGGCGCGAGAAGCCGTCCTTGGGCGCATCATGGCTCCTCAGCAGGGCGGCGGCCAGCGCCGGCGACAGGGTCAGCGAGTTGAACGCCGAGATCACCGTGGAGATGGCGATGGTCAGCGCGAACTGCTGGTAGAACTGCCCGGACAGCCCGGAGATGAAGGCGGTCGGCACGAACACCGCGCACAGCACCAGGGCGGTGGCGACGATGGGCCCGGTAACTTCCTTCATGGCTTGTTTGGTCGCCTCTACCGGCGTCTTGCCCAGGCCGATATTGCGCTCGACGTTCTCCACCACGACGATGGCGTCGTCCACCACGATGCCGATGGCCAGCACCAGGCCGAACAGCGACAGGGCGTTGAGCGAGAAGCCGAACATGTGCATCACGGCGAAGGTCCCGATCAAGGACACCGGCACGGCGGCCAGCGGGATGATCGAGGCGCGCCAGGTCTGCAGGAACAGGACCACCACCAGCACCACCAGCACGATGGCCTCGAGCAGGGTGTGCACCACCGCCTCGATGGAGCCACGCACGAAGATGGTCGGGTCGTAGACGATCTCGTAGTCCACGCCCTGGGGGAAACTCTGCTTGAGCTCGGCCATGCGTGCCCGCACCGCATCGGAGATCTCGATGGCATTGGAACCGGGGCGCTGGAACACCGGGATGGCTACCGCCGGCTTGTTGTTGAGCAGCGAGCGCAGGGCGTACTGGCTGGAACCCAGCTCGATGCGGGCGATGTCCTTGAGGCGGGTGATTTCGCCGTCTTCGCCGGCGCGGATGATGATGTTCTCGAACTCCTCCTCGTCGACCAGGCGGCCCTGGGTGTTGATCGACAGCTGGAAGCTGTTGCCGGCATCCGAAGGCGGCGCGCCGAGCGAGCCGGCCGCCACCTGGCGGTTCTGCTCGCGAATGGCGCTCACCACGTCGGTGGCGGTGAGGCCCCGCGAGGCCACCTTGTTCGGGTCGAGCCACACCCTCAGCGAATAGTTGCCCAGGCCGAACAGCTGCACGTCGCCGACGCCGTCCAGCCGCGCCAGCTCGTCCTTGACGTTGAGCGCGGCGTAGTTGGACAGGTAGAGCATGTCGTAGCGGTCGTCCGGCGAGGTCAGGTGCACCACCATGGTCAGGTCGGGCGAGGCCTTGTCGACGGTCACGCCGAGGCGCTGCACCTCGGTGGGCAGGGTCGGCATGGTGCGGGTCACGCGGTTCTGCACCTGCACCTGGGCATTGTCCAGGTCGGTGCCGAGGGCGAAGGTGATGGTCAGGGTCAGCTTGCCGTCGGCGGTGGACTGCGACGACATGTAGAGCATGCCTTCCACGCCGGTGATCGCCTGCTCCAGCGGCGAGGCGACGGTCTCGCCGATCACCTTGGGGTTGGCGCCGGGGAAGTTGGCGCGCACCACCACGGTGGGCGGCACCACTTCCGGGTACTCGCTGATCGGCAACTGAAACAGCGAGATGGCGCCGCCGATCAGGATGATCAGCGACAGCACCGCGGCGAAGATCGGCCGTAGCACGAAGAATTGCGAGAAATTCATGGGACTGTCCTCGGGCACGGGTGCGCCATGCGCCCCCTATGCAGGGAGCGCTGCGCGCACCAAGGCGTTATCAGCTGCGCGGCGTACCGGCGGCGTTGCTCTTGCTGGCCAGGCGCGGGGCCTGAGTACCATCCACGGCCTGGCGCATCTGCGCCAGCTGGGCCAGGGTCGCGGGATCGGCCATGGGCACCGCCTGCGGATCGACGGTGGCGCCAGGCATGGCCCGCTGCAGGCCGTTGACCACTATCTTCTCGCCCTTGGCCAGGCCGCTGCGGACGATGCGCAGGCCCTCCAGCTTCGGCCCCAGCTCGATGGCGCGGTAGGCCACGGCGTTGTCCTCGCCGAGCACCAGGACGAACTTCTTGCCCAGATCGGTGCCGACCGCCTCGTCCTTGATCAGCGCGGCGGGGTAGGCCGCACTGCCGACCAGTTTCAGCCGGGCGTAGAGGCCCGGGGTGAAGCGGCCATCGGCGTTGTCGAACACCGCACGACCGCGGATGGTGCCGGTGCGCGGGTTGACCTGGTTGTCGAGAAAGTCCAGCTGGCCCAGATGCGGATGACCGTCTTCGCTGGACAGACCGAGGTACACCGGGCTGGCGCCGCGGGCGTCGGCGCCGGCCTGGCGGGCCAGCTCAAGGTACTTGAGGAACACTCGCTCGTCGGCGTCGAAGTAGGCGTAGACCTTGTCGGTGGAGACCACCGAAGTCAGCAGGCTCTCGCCAGCACCGACCAGGTTGCCTTCGGTGATCTCGGCGCGGCTGACGCGGCCGTCGATGGGCGCGGTGATGCGGGTGAAATCGAGGTTGAGGCGGGCGTTGTCCAGCTCCGCCTGGATCGCCGCGACCTGGGCCTGGGCCTCGGCGGCGGCGCTGGCGCGGGCGTCGGCCAGTTCGGCGGAGATGGCGTTGCTCTGGCGCAGACGTTCGCCGCGACGGGCTTCGCTGTTGGCTCGGGTCAGGTTGGCGCGGGCTTGCTGCAGCTGGGCTTCGAGGCGCTTGACCTCGGCCTGGAAGGGACGCGGGTCGATCTGGAACAGCAGGTCGCCTTTCTTCACCAGGCCGCCTTCGGCGAAGGCCACCTTGTCGATATAGCCGGACACCCGCGGGCGCACCTCGACCGACTGCGGCGCCTCGAGGCGGCCGGTGAACTCGTCCCACTCGTTGATCGGCTGCTCGATCACCTCGGCCACACTGACCTTGGGCGCCGGCATCTGCTGCATGGCGTCCGGCGCCTGACCGCAGGCGCTGAGCACCAGGGTGGCGGCGAGCGCCAGGGGAAAAATCCAGATGTTCTTATGGGGCTGTTCCATGAGTGACTCCGCCAGTCGGATTTGTGAATGGGCGGAGTCTGCTGCGAGGGCTGGCCGACGACGAATCGAATGCCGCGAAGTTGAATATCAGCGGTAATGATGATTGGCAGCGCTCTATCGTCGAGGCTCGATGATGGTGCGCGAAGGCATTGCGGTGCCCGTTATCGGTGCCTTTTCGCCTGGCGGCTACAGGCTGTCCGGATCGCCGCAGAACATCTGGATGCGCGAGCGCAGCCAGCGTTCGGCCGGGTCGTTGTCCTGGGCACCGCGCCAGGCCATGTGCAGTTCGAAGGACTGGGTCTGCAGCGGTAGCTCCTCGGCGCGCAGGCCGCCGGCGGCGGTGAGCACGGCGGCGGTGTAGTCCGGCACGCTGGCGACTATGTCGGTGCCGGCGAGCAGCGTGCCCAGGCCGTTGAACTGCGGCACGGCCAGCACCACATGGCGCTTGCGGCCGATCCTCTCCAGTTCTTCGTCGATGAAGCCAGTGAGGTCGCCGGCGAACGACACCAGCGCATGCGGCCTGGCGCAGTAGTCGTCCAGGCTCAGCGCACCGGGCACGGCGTCGGCGCGCAGCAGGCGCGCCTTGCTGCGGCGCAGCACCTTGCGCTTGGCATTGGCCGGCAGCTCCTCGGTGTAGGCGACGCCTACGGAGATTTCGCCGGAGGCCAGCAGGCCCGGCATCAGCAGGTAGTTGGTGCGCCGCACCACCAGCACCACGCCCGGCGCCTCGGCGCGCAGGCGGCGGAGCAGGGCCGGCAGCAGGGCGAATTCGACGTCGTCGGACAGGCCGACGCGAAACACCGCCTTGCTGGTGGCCGGGTCGAAGTCGGCGGCGCGGCTGACCGCGGTGGAGATCGAGTCCAGTGCCGGGGCGAGCAGGGCGAAGATTTCCTGGGCGCGCGGGGTCGGCTCCATGCTGCGCCCGGTACGCACGAACAGGGGGTCGTCGAACAGGCTGCGCAGGCGGGCGAGGGCGGCGCTGATCGCCGGCTGGCCGAGGAACAGCTTTTCCGCGGCGCGGGTCACGCTGCGCTCGTGCATCAGCGTCTCGAAGACGATCAGCAGGTTGAGGTCGAGGCGGCGCAGGTCGTTGCGGTTCATCCGGTTACCATCCGAGAGACCGGGCCTTGTCAGCACGGCGTGGCAAATGAGAGCCTTGCCGCGCAATAGTACGGGCAGTACGGGCGAGATTGAAAGGTGCCCGGCACGCTGTTGAATCACTGCCAGGCATGTGCACTATCGATGCCGGCGGGTGGTGCCAGCGGCGATCTGCGGATAGAGTCCACAGGCATTGAAGTGTTAATCCGTGATCGGAGCTCGAGGTATAGCGATGTCCCGCATGATCCGTTTCCATAAATTCGGCGATGCCGAGGTACTCCAGTACGAGGAAGTACCCACTCCTGTGCCAGGCCCCGGCGAAGTGCTGGTGCGCGTGCAGGCCGTGGGCCTGGGCTGGAATGACGTGCTGTGGCGGCAGAATCTGGCTGCCGAGCAGGCGCAGTTGCCGGCAGGCATGGGCTTCGAACTGGCCGGTACGGTGGCTGCAGTGGGCGAGGGCGTCGACGACTTTCCGCTCGGCACGGCCGTGGCCGGTTTCCCCGCCAGCACGCCGAATCGCTACCCGACCTGGGGCGATCTGGTGCTGATGCCGCGCTACGCCCTGACCCGTTATCCCGAGGTGCTCAGCCCGGTGGCTGCCAGCGTGCATTACACCGCACTGCTGTTCGGCTATTTCGCCCTGGTCGACCTGGCCCAGCTCAAGCCCGGCCAGCACGTGCTGATCACCGAGGCCAGTCACTGCATGGCGCCGCAGACCGTGCAGCTGGCCAAGGCGCTTGGCGCCAAGGTGATCGCCGCCACCGGCTCGGCCGACGACCGCGAGTTCCTGCGCGGCCTGGGCGCCGACAAGGTGGTGGTCACCGAGGAACAGGACCTGGTGCTGGAAGTCGAGCGCTACACCGAAGGCAAGGGTGTCGAGGTCATCCTCGACCAGTGCGCCGGGCCGCAGATGAAGCTGCTCGGCGACATCGCCGCGCCGCGCGGCAAGCTGATCCTCTACGGGGTCAACGGCGGCAACGACACCGCGTTTCCGGCCTGCGCCGCGTTCAAGAAGCACCTGCAGTTCTACCGGCACTGCGTGCTGGATTTCACCGGCCACCCGGAGCTGGGCATCGAGCCCAACGCCGAGGCGGTGCAGCGCGCGCTGCAGCACATCAACCAGATGACCGCCGATCGTTTGCTCACGCCGGTGATCGACAAAGTGTTCGCCTTCGACGATTTCGTCGCCGCGCACCGCTATATGGAAACCTGTCCGAATCGTGGGCGGGTGGCCTTGGAACTGGCCGCGGATTAAAGTCCGCGGCCGTTCGGCCGCTATAACCTGCAGGTTTTCAGTCCAAGGATCCCTTCATGACCCTCGTCACCGGCGATGCCCTGTCGCTGCTGTTGTTCCGCCTGCACAGCGGCAGGCTGCTGGGCATCAACCTGCTCAAGGTCAACGAGATCATCCCCTGTCCGCCGCTGACCAAGCTGCCCAACCGCCATCCCAACGTGCGCGGCATCGCCACCTTGCGTGGCTCGGCGTTGACGGTGATCGACCTGGCCCGCGCCATCGGCGAACGCGGCGGTTCCAGCGAGGACGAGGGCTGTCTGATCGTCACCGAGTTGAGTCGCTCGCGCCAGGGCCTGCACGTCAAGAGCGTCGATCGCATCGTGCAATGCTCGACCCGCGACGTGCGGCCGCCACCTGCCGCCTCCGGCAGTCGCGCCTTCATCACCGGGGTGACCCAGATCGATGGCGCCATCGTGCAGATTCTCGATATCGAGAAGGTGTTGCACGACATCGCCCCGGCGCTGGACGATGCGCCGGTGGGGCAATTGCTCGAAGGCGACGACGGCCAGCTGTTGCAGGGCCGCCGCGTACTGATAGTCGACGACTCCCAGGTGGCCTTGCAGCAGACGGTCAATGTCCTGCGTCAGCTGGGCCTGGACTGCACCGCGGTGCGCAGCGCCCAGGCCGCGCTGCAAAAGCTGCAGGAGTATCGCCAGGCCGGCATGCCGTTCGAGCTGCTGGTGTCGGACATCGAGATGCCGGAGATGGACGGCTACAACCTGGTGCGGGAAATCCGCCGCAGTGCCGACATCGCCGACACCTACGTGCTGCTGCACACCTCGCTGGACAGCACCATGAACACCGAGAAAGCCAGGTCGGTGGGCGCCAACGCGGTGCTCACCAAGTTTTCCTCGGTCGACCTGAGCCAGGCCCTGCTCAACGCCTTTCGCCAGATCAGCGGCCAGCGTTAGGCCGCGTCTTCCGCTCTTCGCATTCCCCACCCCGGCCCACCAAGGCCGGGGCAGGGCGCTGCTCAGAGAATGTTCAGCGGGTACTCGACGAAGGCGCGAATCTCGTTGAGATCCGGGCCGACATCGGTGCTGGAGCGGTAGATGGAATTGCGCAGGCGCAGCGACAGGTCCTTGGCCGCACCGCTCTGCACGGTGTAGCTGACCTGGTTGAACAGCTCGCGCTCGGTGCCCTCGTTGTCGGTGCCGGTGTCGATATTGTCGCCGCGTACGTAGGCGAGCTTGTAGCGCAGCCCCGGAACGCCATAGTCGCTGAAATCCAGCTCGTAGCTGGCCTGCCAGGAGCGCTCGTCCTTGCGGTTGAAGTCCGAGTAGTAGGAGTTGGCCAGGTAGATGCTCGCGCCACCGTCGCCGTAGTCGTAGGCGAAACCGGCATCGCCGCTGTTGCGCTGATGGGCGAGGATGAAGGCGTGGGCGCCGACGCTGTACTTGGCCGCCAGGCTCCAGATGCTGTTGCGATCGCCCTGGCCGTCGCCGCCGAAATCCAGCGCGGCGGTAGAGCCGTCATCGTACTTGGTGCGGTAGAGGTTGAAGTCGAAATTCAGCGCCTGCTCGGCGGTCAGCGCCAGGTTGTAGTTGAGGTTGGCGTAATAGCGCTTGTACAGGTCCTCGATGTCGGAGTGGTACAGCGCCAGGCTCAGATCGTCGCTGACCGCGTAGCTGCCGCCGAGCACGTCGATGCTCTTGAGGCGATTGGGATCGCGCGCCGGATCGCCCATCGGGCTGTCGGCGGTGAAGCGGCCGGCATTGAGTTCCAGGCCCTCGATCTCGTTGCTGGTGACCAGGGTGCCGGTGAAGGACTGCGGCAGCAGGCGGCTGTCGTCATGGGCCAGCACGGGCAGGGACGGGAACTGGTTGCCGTACTTGATCACGGTATCGGACAGGCGCAGCTTGACCGCGGCGCCGGCCTGAGACAGCTCGTCGACCGGGCGGCCCTCGCTGTCGGTGTCGAAGAAGGCGCGGTAGTTGCGCCCGCGGCCGCTATCGAGTTTCACCCCCAGCAGGCCGAAGGCATCGACGCCGACCCCGACGGTGCCCTGGGTGAATCCCGACTCGAAGGTGGCGATGAAACCCTGGCCCCAGGACTTGGCGTCGTTGGTACGGTCCTTGTAGTCGCGGTTGAAGTAGGCGTTGCGCAGCAGCAGATCGAGGCTGGCATCTTCGACGAAGCCGTTCGATTGTGCCTGGCTGCTGGCATGAGCCAACGGCGCGCCGAGCGCGAGGCTGCAAGCCAGCGCGAGACAGTGCTTGTTGTACATGGGTGCTCCCGGTGTCGGTGTTTTATGCGAGCAGGCCTGACAGCGAGGTCAGGCCCGGCCCAGAGGGGCCGCTAAGAGTTATCACCGGGCTGGCGAGCGGGCCATTGACGCTTATCGATGATCACTATCGATTGCTTCGATAAGCCGAACGGGACGAACGGCGCTAGCCTGCACGCGATGAAGATTCCATGAGCTGCGCGTTCGGCGCGGCTCGCTGACTGCGCTTCATCTCCTTTGGTTAAGACTTAGCAGCCGCCTGGGTTTCCAGTGCGGCTTTTTTAGCTCATGCGGCGGCACTTTGGGGTGATCAAACGCTACGCCTTCTGCGCTGGCGTAGCCTTGAGAGAATGGGCGCTACGTCTTAACGGCAACGCGGGCAGGTACACTCCGCTTCCCCACCGATTATTGCCTTGCCCGCCCTTCGCGCGACGACTTCTCGCACTGAACCTGGCGCGACTTGCTGCATTTCGTTTGATAGAAAATCAACCCAGTAATGCATTTATATCGATTGTCGGTAGCTCGGGCTGTGCGGGACGCTCTGGCATCTTCCGTTGTTTTACGGCCCGGCAGGAGCCCTGTGTCGTAGAGGGTGGTCGTCGAAAACCGGATCTATTCTCGGCGTCCGCTAGAACCCCCAGCTCAGAGGCTGTACATGCGCCAGGATCATCTCGATGGTCTGGTCACCTTTGTGCAGGTGGCCGAACACCGCAGCTTCACGCACGCAGCCCAACGACTGGGCGTATCCACCTCGGCGGTAAGCCAGGTGGTGCGCAGCCTCGAGGGGAGGCTGGGGGTGGTGCTGCTCAAGCGTACGACCCGTAGCGTCAAGTTGACCGAGCCGGGTGAGCGCTTTCTGAAGCGGGTCAAACCCCTGGTGGTCGAGCTGGCTCATGCTGCCGACGAGATCGCCGATCAGGCTTGTGCACCCGCCGGGCAGTTGCGTCTGGTGGCATCCACGCCAGCCTATCTGACGGTGCTGCGCCCTCATCTGCGTTCCTTTCTGCAGCGCTATCCCGCCATCGACATCGATATTGTGCTGCGTGAGTCGCGAGTGGATCTGGTGGCCGAGGGATTCGACGCCGGCCTTGGCCAGGACTGGCAGGTCGAGCGCGACCTGGTAGCCGTTGCCCTGGGATCGGAACAGCGCATGCTTGCCTTGGCTGCGCCGCATTATCTGGCAGACCGTGGGCTGCCAGGGCACCCGAATGAATTGGGCAGCCACGATTGCATCGGTTATCGCCATCCGGCTACCGGGGCCGTGGAACGCTGGGTGTTCGAAAATGGCCAAGAACGTGTGCAGGTCGGTATCAAGAGTCGTTTGGTCCACAGTGATCCGGTGGCGCTGTTGCAGTCCGCCGTTGACGGTTTGGGAATTGCCTATCTGCCTCACGGATACACCGATGCGCTTCAGACGCAGGGAGGCTTGCGCGCAGTGCTGGACGGTTGGGGAAGGACGATCGCCCCCTACATGCTCTACTTCCCGGATCGGCGAAGCATCTCCAGTCGTCTGCGCCTGCTGATCGACCACCTGAGAGGCCAGAATCCTGGATGCCAAGGAAGGTTGTCGGAGCTGTCGGGATCGATGCCAAAGCCTGAGTATTAAGTTTGCCTTCAAGGCTCTTGCACGAATGTGCGGTTTTCCAGGGGGTGATGGCTATCTAGTCTTTTCGGGGGTAACGAAAGGAGATGAGCATGCACAAGATCCCCACTCTTGCGGTCGCATGTGGCCTGTTGTCATTACCCTTGGCCCATGCCGATGTCACTAAATTGTTGCAGAGCAACGCCTGTACCGCCTGCCACCAACCCGCCGCTCGCGTCGTCGGCCCCTCCTGGCAGGAGGTGGCCCAGCGCTACGGGGACGGCAGCAAGAGTGCCGAGCAGCTTGCCGCCAGTATCAAGAGTGGTGGTTCAGGGTCCTGGGGGACCGTGCCTATGCCTCCTCAAACCCAGCTCAGCGACGCCGATGCGAGCAGCATCGCCGAGTGGATTCTGACCACAGGTCACCAGTAACCGACACATGCTCCGCACACCGAGAATCGTCCCGCCAACGCTGGTTGTGCTGCCGGGACAAGGCGGGCGCTTACCGGATTGGCGAGGACACTTTCATGGCTCACACACTGAAGATCAATGGCAGAGAGCATCAGGTGGATGTCGATGACGACACCCCCTTGCTCTGGGTGCTACGCGATGTACTCGGAATGACCGGCACCAAGTTTGGCTGCGGCATGGCGCTGTGCGGTGCTTGTACGGTGCATATGAATGGCAATGCGGTGCGCTCCTGCATCATGCCGGTCAGTGCCATGGTCGGTGCCGAAATCACCACCATCGAAGCGGTCGGGGAAACACCGGCTGGCAAACGCATACAGGAAGCCTGGTTGGCTCATGAAGTGGTGCAGTGCGGCTACTGTCAGTCCGGGCAGATCATGTCCGCCAGTGCGTTGCTGGCGCGTAACGCCAGTCCAAGCGACAGCGATATCGACGCAGCCATGGCCGGTAACATTTGCCGCTGTAGCACCTACGTGCGGATACGCGAAGCCATCAAGTTAGCTGCCGAGCAGCCGGTCGCACAGGTGGAGGGTTGAGCATGAACAGCTTGCAGGATCTGTCGATGGCGGCTGCTCCGGACGAGCGTATCGGCCTGAGCCGACGTCATTTTCTCAAGGCCAGCGCAGCGCTCGGTGGAGGGCTGCTGATCAGCTTCTCCCTACCGGTTTTGATGCGTGGTGCGCAGGCGGCCGAAGGGGCCAGTTTTGAACCCAATGCTTATGTGCGCATCGATCGCGATGGGCGTATCTATCTCACCATCCAGCCGGTGGAGATGGGGCAGGGGACCTACACCTCGATGCCGGCGCTGATTGCCGAGGAGTTGGAGGTGGGACTCGATCAGGTGACCATCGAGCACGCCCCGGCCGACGACACCCGCTACGCCAATCCGATGCTCGGTTTTCAGGTCACCGGCGGCTCTACCTCGGTACCGGCCAACTGGCTGCCACTGCGCGAGGCCGGAGCGGCAGCGCGCGTGCTACTGGTCGCTGCCGCTGCCCAGCAGTGGGGCGTGGCGACCGACAGTTGCAAAGCGGAGAAGGGGGAGGTGCTACACCCGTCCAGCGGACGCAAGCTCGGTTACGGCGAGTTGGTGGATGCCGCTGCCAAGTTGGCCTTGCCGGAGTCCATACCGCTGAAGGATCCCAAGGACTTCAAATTGATCGGTACACCGGCCAGGCGCACCGACTCGCCGAGCAAGGTCAACGGCACTGCAGTGTTTGGCATTGACGTACATCCGGAGGGCATGAAGGTTGCCGCAATCACCATCTGCCCGATAGTCGGCGGCACACTCGACGAGGTCGACGCGGCCCCGGCAATGGCGGTGCGTGGCGTGCGTGAGGTGATCCGTACGGATAATGCGGTCGCTGTTGTTGCCGATCACATGGGGGCTGCGCGGAAGGGCTTGGCGGCCTTGCAGATCAAGTGGAACCCCGGTGCTAACGGTCAGGTGTCGAGCGCGCAGATGCTGGAGGATATCCGCAAGGCTTCAGAGCAAAAAGGCGTCGAGGCTCGCAACGAGGGTAATGTCGAGGAGGCCTTGCAGAAGGCCGCGAAGAAAGTCGACGCGGTCTATCAGGTGCCGTTTCTCGCACATGCTTGCCTCGAGCCGGTGAACTGCACGGTACATGTGCGCAAGGACGCCTGCGATCTGTGGTTGGGTATTCAGGTTCCGACCCGCGCCAAGACGGCAGCCGCAGAGCTGACCGGTCTGCCCGAGGAGGCCGTGACGGTACACAATCATCTGATCGGCGGCGGTTTCGGGCGACGCTTGGAGGTCGACTTCGTGATCCATGCGGTGAAGATCGCCAAGCAGGTGGACTACCCCGTGAAGGTGATCTGGTCGCGCGAGGAAGACACGCGTCACAGCACCTTGCGTCCCTATCACTACAGCCACTTGAGTGCCGGACTGGACGAGAAGAATAGCCCTGTGGCCTGGACCCATAAGGTCACTGGCGGTTCGATCCTGGCGCGCTGGGCGCCGGCGGCTTTCGTCAATGGCCTCGATCGCGACGCCATCCGCGATGCCAGCGGGCCGTATGCCTTCCCCAACATCAATGTGCAGTATGTTCGCCATGAGCCACCGACGGGTATCACCCCGGCTTTCTGGCGCGGTGTAGGCCATACGCAGAACGCTTTTATGGTCGAGGGCTTCCTCGACGAGCTGGCTCACATCGCCCAGGCCGATCCCTTCGAGTACCGTTATCCCCTGCTGAAGGAGCACCCACGAGCGATCAAGGTGTTGCAGCAGTTGCGCGATGAGTCCAACTGGGACAGCCCATTGCCCCAGGGGCATGGCCGCGGTCTGGCACTGACTTACTGCTTCAGCACTTATGCAGCCCAGGTCGCCGAGGTCAGCGTAAGTCCCAATGGCGATGTGCGGGTGCTCAAGGTCACCTCCGTGGTCGACTGCGGCATTCCAATCAACCCTGACAGCGTGGTGGCGCAGATCCAGGGCGGCACCATCTTCGGCCTTACTGCCGCGCTATTTGGCAATATCACCTTCAAGGATGGCCGGGTGGAGCAGGGGAACTTCGATACCTATCGCATGCTGCGGATCAACGAGGTCCCCGAGATCATCACCCACGTGGTGGAGAGCAGAGAGTCGCCGGGCGGTCTGGGTGAGGTATCGACGGTGACCATCGCTCCGGCGGTGGTCAATGCCATCTTCGCCGCCACTGGCAAGCGCTTGCGCAGTCTGCCGATCGACCCGCAGGCACTGCGCACGGCCTGACCGCGCACGGCCGCGGGCACGCAGGCTCGCAGCGCCGCCCTGGTGCGGGGCTCAGCC
>NZ_AVOF01000883.1:0-601 GCF_000465935.2 Pseudomonas sp. EGD-AK9 | reverse complement strand
CCCACCCGCGCTACGCGCCGCCGCCGGGCGTGGCCAGCCACTGGAACCCGGCGCTGGGCGTCTACGTGGTCGAGGGCGCGCGCGACCTCTACTACCGCGAGCGCATCTTCTATCGCTGGGCCAGCGGCTGGAGCTGGTCGCCGCAGCCCGGCGGGCCCTGGCGCGCCACCGACAGCAGCGGCATCCCGCCGGGGCTCTACCGGCATTACCAGAGCCGCTGAAGTCTGTCCGCTCGACACACGGCGCCCCAGGGCGCCGTTCTGCGTACTGGGGATCGGCCCGGTCGAGACTGTTCAGGGTTGGCGCCGCGGCGCACTGTCCTTCACTGCCTGACGCCAGCGTTGCGCACTGGCCTTGACCAGCCAGCAGGCGAGGATAAAGGGCATGGTCAGCGCCGGTATTTCGAGAGCGGCGAAACCCGGTTGCAGCAGCAGGGCCAGCAGCAGGCCGCACAGCGGCGCGATGGGGTTGCGCTGCACCTGGGCCAACGCGATGGCGGCGAGGCTGGCGTTGTAGCCGTAGAGTCCGGCCAGGGCGCCGTCGCTGGGCCAGCCCTGCAGCAGGGCGAGGGCGAAGCCGGCGCTCGAGCCCAGCACGGCCC
>NZ_AVOF01000882.1:0-602 GCF_000465935.2 Pseudomonas sp. EGD-AK9 | reverse complement strand
TTGTGATAAATCGCCTGATGTATTTTTCGCAAATGCATTTGTGCTTAATGACAGAATAAGTGCAATGGTTGTTAGAAATAGAAGACATTTTTTCATTATCGCTCTCTCCTTCAAAATCTCTTTCTCTTATGTTACAAATGTTACAATAATTACGGATAGATTACAATACTTTTGCATAAATTATTTTTTATTCTTTTACTCACAAAAAATATGCCATTACTTGCTAGTTTATTCTTTATAAGCTAAAAAGATGTGTAAAATTAGAAGAATCGGGAAGGGTTTCATATGTGCAGTGATGAATAATAACATGTTACATATCCTGTTTTTGTCAAAAAATGAGGGCATGTTTAAAAACGATTTCAAATAAAGGAGTCCTTTAATATGGAAACATCACAAGAACCTCTTGTAACTCAAAAGAAAAGCAAACCATCAGTTTGGCGGTCGATGTCACTCTTTTTAGTGCCGCTTCTGCTGAGCAATGTGCTGCAATCAGTCGGCCAGCTAGTCGGGATGATGGCTGTAGGCAGATGGCTTGGTGTTGATGCAGTGGCAGCTGTATCATCCTTTTTCCCGTTATTTTTTCTTTTAATCTCATTTACGAT
>NZ_AVOF01000881.1:0-594 GCF_000465935.2 Pseudomonas sp. EGD-AK9 | reverse complement strand
CATCATAATGTCCATCATGCCGCGTCGAGCATGTCTGATTTAAACATGTAGTATTCAATATGTATGTAAGATTCCGCTTTTCTCATCGCTTTGAAAATGTCCGGGAAGGTTTCTTCGCCGTTTTTCAGCACTTTGATGTTGCTTTTCGTATTAATATTCATATGGGCAGCCCTGATGGAATATGTAAAGAACCTCTCTTGATTGTCCTTCAGCCCTGTCACTTCGGGCGTTTCCTCCTTGTCAAACAGCTTCCTGAGCTTTTCCCTGTTGTACATTCGTTTTGTCTTAAACAGCTTTCCCTTTACATAAAGCTGTCCCGAAAACAGATAAAACACGTAGCCGGCGATTGGAAAAAAGACAAGAATATGGATCCATAGCAGCGTGTGCTGCGAGGTGCGGTTTTCAAGAATTAATGAATAGATGCTGAACAAAATAATGCTTATATAGCAAAGCAATCCTCCGTAAAACTCAAGTCTGGAAACCGGAAAAAACCAAATGACATATGCCCCGATGAGCATCATATATAAAAAGAAAAATTCCAGTCTCCTTTTCAGCATCCTGATTCTCTCCAATCTGATTCAATTACCTCTGTAT
>NZ_AVOF01000880.1:0-604 GCF_000465935.2 Pseudomonas sp. EGD-AK9 | reverse complement strand
AAAGCCTTTCCAGAAAGCGCTGAGGAAGTGACAGAAAGCGACAGGGTGCTGATGTTTTGCTCAGGGACGGGCACAGCCGAAGAACAGGCGCTCGCAAAAGAGCTTTATGAAAAAGGTGCGGGAGTCGTATGCGTATCGCCCGCAGCCAAAGACAGTGCGGGAATAGAACAGTATTGTGATGTGCATATTGATTCTAAATTAAAAATGCCGCTTGTTCCGGATGAAGACGGCACCCGTTACGGGTTTCCCTCTTTAATGACAGCACTGTATGTCTATCACGCTTTATCGTTTACACTAAAAGAAATTCTGCAAGAGTATGCATAATATCTTATTGTACATGCTGGAACTTGCCGGAAACAAATAAAAAAGACTTGCCCGCTTTTGACAAACGGCAAGTCTTTTTTATTACTTCTGATTTGCAGCTTCGACAGACGCTCCGATAAAGCCTTTGAATAGAGGCTGAGGTCTTGTCGGTCTTGACTTGAACTCTGGGTGGAACTGAGAAGCCACGAACCAAGGGTGGTCTTTCAGCTCGATGATTTCAACAAGGCGTCCATCAGGGCTTGTGCCTGAGAATACAAAGCCTTGCTCTTCCATTTGCTGT
>NZ_AVOF01000879.1:0-605 GCF_000465935.2 Pseudomonas sp. EGD-AK9 | reverse complement strand
GAGCCTGGCGCCCTTGCTGGCACGGCGGCTGAACCGCGCCGGCAGCCCGCCGCTGATCCGCACCACCCTCGACGCCGGCCTGCAATTGCGCCTGGAAGACCTGCTGCTGGGCTGGCGTGCGCGTCTGCCCGAGCGCACCTCGGCGGCGATCCTGGTGGTGGAGCACCAGAGCATGGCGGTGCGCGCCTACCTCGGCTCGGTGGATATCGGCGATGCCGCGCGCTTCGGCCACGTCGACATGGTGCGCGCGTTGCGCTCGCCCGGCTCCACGCTCAAGCCCTTCCTCTACGGCATGGCCCTGGACGCCGGGCTGATCCACTCCGAGTCGCTGCTGCAGGACGTGCCGCGGCATTACGGCGACTACCGTCCCGGCAACTTCGCCGCCGGCTTCAGCGGCCCGGTGTCGGCCAGCGAGGCGCTGGCCACCTCGCTCAACCTGCCGGCGGTGCAGCTACTGGAGGCCTACGGGCCGAAGCGCTTCGCCGGCGAGCTGCGCGGCGCCGGCTTGCCGATCCGCCTGCCGGCATTGGCCGAGCCCAACCTGGCGCTGATCCTCGGCGGTGGCGGCACCCGCCTGGAGGCGCTGCTGGCCGGCTACAGCGCCT
>NZ_AVOF01000878.1:0-605 GCF_000465935.2 Pseudomonas sp. EGD-AK9 | reverse complement strand
GCAATGATGGTCCCGCCGGAAATAGCAGTTTGGATATCAGGCTTGTGAACAACACTGTTACCCAGCGCAATTGCGGGCGCAATGGATCTCATAGATAAATTCATTGGAAAATTAAATGGAGAAATCGATGAAATGACACCTAGCGGAAGGCGGTAAATCTTATTGGTTTTCCCTTCAATGTCGGATGGCACCTCTTTGACGCCGCCTAATTCACCAGTATACGTCATGGCTTCATCTAAAATCGCAATCGTTTGTTCCAGCTCGATCGTTGATTTAATAATCGTTCCGCCAGTTTCGCGGGCGATCATCATGATGATGTCATCACGGTTTTCCTGTAAATAGCCGCGCGCTTTTTGCAGGACGGCTTTTCGGTCTTCCGTTGTGCTCTTGGCCCACTCTTTTTGGGCTTTCTGTGCAATGTCAAACGCATCCTCCAGCTGTTTGCCCGTTGCCAAAGATGCTGTTGTGATCACAGACTGGTCATACGGATTCAAAATGTCCTCCGTACGTCCGCTTTCTCCCTCAGTCCATTTTCCGTTGATAAAACTTTTGTTTAACGTTTCGAAACTCATAAGATGACCCTCCTTTGGTCCTGCATGTCCTCT
>NZ_AVOF01000877.1:0-603 GCF_000465935.2 Pseudomonas sp. EGD-AK9 | reverse complement strand
GTAAATATTGCAAAAGGCACTGTGTCGCCTAACGAATGGCTTACAGATAAAAGCTTAGAGTGGCAGCCGGTCGGGCAGTCTTCTTCAACAGCGTTTTGCGGATCTTCAATATTTTCTACAGCTTCACGCACGCAGCTTGATGTTTTCTGGCTCATATTATCCCTCCTGCCTTATAAATTTGAGACTGGCGAAATGATGGAGAGTCAGCTGCCTCACTCTGGAAGCAGCTGAATGATTTGCACCTGTAATAGAGTTTGGAAGGGGATTCCTCTTTACAAGTGTTTATCCATTGTGATGATGCTTTTTATCTTTATGAGGCGATGTTCTGTCAACTAGCTCTGGTGACAGGCACTGAATCGCGCAGAAGCATCCGAGATCCACTTCAATGCAGAAATCTGTTTTTTCTAGCCCGAAGAAATCCGGGTCGCAAGGATGGCAAACACTTAAGGTATCGCCTTTAACATCGACAGGGCGTAAAATAGACAGTGTTGCGCAGCAATCACATAATTTTTCAACGCGGAAGAAAATGGATTCAAAGCATTGCATATCATCCACAAATCCCCCCACGTTTCCGAATGTGGAGAACAATCCGCCTTTTTTATC
>NZ_AVOF01000876.1:0-609 GCF_000465935.2 Pseudomonas sp. EGD-AK9 | reverse complement strand
GCCCTCGGCGGCCAGGTCGGCGAGCACGTCGCCCTGCCCCGCGAAACTCGGCGCCAGCGGGTTGAGGCTGGCGGCCTGCTCGCGCAGCGCGGCCAGTTGCAGGAACAGGCCGACGCGATCTGGCCGCTGGGTGGTGCGCAGCGCTTCCAGGCTGCGGCTGAGCTGCTCGCGGGCGGCGAAGGCGGCGGGGTCGTCCTGCTCGCGGAGGATCTCGTCGGCGGCCAGCACCAGGGCCTCGGCGCTGGCCACGTCCTGCAGCGCGGACAGGCGCAGAGTGGCCAGGCGCAGCAAGTGCTCGGCCTCGTCCAGGCGCCAGTCCTGGCGGCTGCCGTCGAGCACGCTTTCCAGGCGCTGGCTGAGGCGCTGCTGATCGCCCTGCAGATTGGCCAGCAGACGCCGGCGCTCGTCCAGCTCATCGGCGCTGGGCAGCTGGTTCAGACGGCGTTCGAGTTGCCCGATCAGCTCGCCGACCTTGCCGCTCTCGGCGCGCGCGCTCTGCAGCTGATCGCGCTGCTGCTGATCCTGCTGCTGCAACTGCTGCAGCTGCCACAGGCTCCAGCCACCGGCACCGACGCCGCCCAGGCCGACCAGCAGGGCGAACGCGGCGAG
>NZ_AVOF01000875.1:0-611 GCF_000465935.2 Pseudomonas sp. EGD-AK9 | reverse complement strand
ATGGGGATGCAGCCGCCTTCAGGCAGCGGATGATAAAGCTTTTATTCTCCAGATTCTTCATTTGCATTACCCCTTTGTTCCGCCGGCTGTCAAACCGGACACAAAGTTCTTTTGGAGAAAAAAGAATAGAACGCATATCGGCAGTGCGGCAAGGATGGCACCGGCTGCAAATAGAGCTACTTTTTGCTGCTGTGGATTAGAAATAAAGGATTGTAATCCTACAGCGATGGTCAGCCTTTCCGGTGAGCGAAGCAGAAATTTCGCCAGCAAATAGTCGCCAAACGGTGCCATAAACGCCCAAAGCGCTTGTACCGCGAGCATTGGCTTAACAAGCGGCAGAACAATTGAAGCGAAAATCCTTAGATGTCCCGCTCCGTCAATTCGCGCGGCTTCATCAATTTCTCTCGGCACAGTATCAAAATAACCTTTCATCAGCCACGTGTTCATCGGAATTCCGCCGCCGATATAGATCGCTGTTAAAAACCAGTATTGATCGAGTGCGCCTATCAGCATCGCCAAGACATAAAAAGCAGTCAGCGCCGCCATTGTCGGCACCATTTGAATGATTAAAAAGAATATCAGGCTCTTTTTTCTGCCTGCAAACCGATAGC
>NZ_AVOF01000874.1:0-612 GCF_000465935.2 Pseudomonas sp. EGD-AK9 | reverse complement strand
GCGGTTCTCGTCCAGATCCGCACCGATGTTGCTGCGGGTGGTGGCGTTGCGCAGGCGCAGGCCGAGGTTCTTCAGCGGGCCGCTCTGCACCACGTAGGCCAGGTCGGTGTTGCGTTCCCAGGTCTTGCCTTCGCTTAAGCCGGCGCCGCGGTCGACGTTGTCGCCGGACAGGTAGCGGGTCATGAAGGTCAGCCCCGGCACGCCGAGGGCGGCGAAGTCGAAGTCGTAGCGCAGCTGCCAGGAGCGCTCGTCCTGGTTGCCGAAGTCGTTGATCTGCACCAGGTTGATCAGCGCGTTGTCGGCGCCGGCGATGTAGGCGAAACCGGTGTCGCCGGACAGGTGCTGGTAGCCGGCGGTGAAGCTCTGGGCGCCGAGGCGGTAGGTGAACAGCGCGCCGAAGGCGTCGTTGTCGACATTGCTGCCGCCGTCGTCGCTGGAGCGGGCGAAGCGGATGTCCGACTTGAAGCTCTGCCCCTCGCCCAGCGGCAGCTGGTGCACCAGGTTGACCAGGTGCTGTGTGTAGATGCCGTCGAGGCCGCCGTAGTAGTAGCTGGTGGCCAATTCCGGGGTCCACTGGTAGCGGCCACCGGCGAAGAGGAACTCGTCGCTGCT
>NZ_AVOF01000873.1:0-14334 GCF_000465935.2 Pseudomonas sp. EGD-AK9 | reverse complement strand
CACCCGCCAGTACAAGCGCCTAGGGCGCGAGGTGCCCGGTCTTGCACCAGACCAGGCAGCCCTCGGCACTGCCCGGGCGATGGCTGAACTGCGCCGGGTAACGCAGCCAGCTGCCCGCCGGATACACCCCGCGCTCGTCCTGCAGGCTGCCTTCGAGCACGAGAAACTCGGCGCCGCCGGGATAGTCATGCGGCGCTTGCGCGGTGTCGGGCGCCCAGCGCTGCGCCGCCTCGACCGCCAGGTGCGCGAGGATGCCCTGGCACGCTTTCACCAGGCGCCTGCGGACTGGTTTCTCAGCCTCAACATCTCGCCGCGCTGGATCAGCCGCCTGCGTCCGGCGCAGCCGCTGCCCAGCCTGCTGCAACTGCAGCGCAGCGGCATCGACCCGGCGCGCATCGTCTTCGAGATCACCGAACTGGGCGGCGCCAGCCAGCGCTTGCCGGACGTGGTGGCGCGCTACCGCGAGGCCGGCGCGCGCATCGCCATCGACGATTTCGGCGCCGGCTACTCGCAGCTCGACCGGGTGCTGGCGCTGCAGCCGGACATCCTCAAGCTGGACATGCGCCTGTTCCAGGCCGCCGCCCGCGGCGGCCCCAGCGGCGAGGTGGTCAAGGCGCTGGCACAGATGGCGGAAAAGACCGGCTGCTGGATCATCGCCGAGGGCGTGGAAACCGAAGCGGAGCTCAACTTCGCCCTGGAATGCGGGGCCCGCTACGTCCAGGGTTTCCTGTTCGCCAAGCCCGCCCGCGAGCTGTTCGCCAGCGAGGCCTTCGCCGGCCGCTTCGCCCGTCTGCGCGACAGCTACGTGCAGCACAAGCTCGCCGAGCGCGCGCGGCTGATGACCCTGCGCCAGCAACTGGCGGAGCTGATGCACGAGCTGCGCCCGTGGGCCGAGAGCGGCGCGCCGGCCGCCCGCCTCCGCGCGCCGGATCACTACCCCTGGCTGCTGCGCATCTATCAGTGCGACCGCCACGGCACCCAGCTCACCCCCAACCTGGAATGGCGCCAGCGGGCCTGGCACAGCGACGACCGCTACCTGGGCCACAACTGGTCGTGGCGCCCCTACTTCTACCAGTTGCTCGCCGAAGGCTGGGAGGAGCGCCGCCTGACCCTGTCCACCACCTACCGCGACGCCACCAGCAACCAGTACTGCCTGACCGCTGGGCAGTTCATCGACCACGGCCGCCGCTTGCTGCTGGTGGACATCGACGCCGCCGGCCTCTGAGAAACTGTTCAAAATCTTTTGCGCAGTAGGTTCAGGAAGGCCAGGTGGATGAACTGCAGACTGCTCCAGCCGAACGCGGCGACGCCGAGCGCTGCCAGTACCTTGCTTCGCGTATTCATGGCAAGCCTCCGGCTGGCTCAGACGATCTCACAACGCAGCATCATCGAGTGGTCTTCGTGGGTCAGGTTGTGGCAGCGCATCACGTACTTGCCCTTGTAGTCGCGCAAACGCATCGCCCCCCCACGAGACAGTACGGTCGGAGATGTTGAACACAGCCTTGCGCCGCGCCACCCGCAGCAATGGCTCGATCTTGCCGATGACCACCACCTTGTCGCCGGGGATGCCCCGGGGCTGACCTGGTCGTAGTAGAGCATGTCGTTGGGGTCGAAACGGCGGTCGCCGAAGGCTGGCGGATCGCCCTAGTGCGAATGCACCACCGGGCTCAGCACGGGCAGATTCGGTCAGGCGGCCTGATAGGTCCAGACCGGCTGCGGCGGATAGGCCGGATTGAACACCCAGCCCTCGCGCTGCGCAGCCTGCAACTCGTAGTGCTCGGCCTGCCGGCCGAACTGAGCCCAGCGCCGATGCGCCGGATGCCCGGCCTCACCGGCAACGGCGTTGGTAAGCTCGGCGGGCGGCGGATCGAGCGCTTGCCGCAAAGCAGTGGTGGCCGGTCGGGCAGGAACTCCTGCCAGGGAATGGTCGCCAGGATCAGCGCCGCACTATGGAGAAAGCCGCGCCGCGACAACGGCCCGGCGGCGCCGTGGACCGATCGACGGGCGTGGCGACCTCTTGCACCTCACCCGGTCCTTGACTCGGCCATACCGGCTTGATGTTCGTGCGTCCACTATTCGCAGGCATACGGCCCCGCGTGCAGGCGCAATGAACCCGCCCGCCTGAAATTGGGTCGACTCGACCTGGCATCCGGGCCGGAACAGCTGCCAGCGACCACACCAGCCGATGGGCAGGTGCACCGGAGCGAGTCGACTCGGCTCCGGCAGGGGCGCTGCGCGGGCAATCAGCAGATAAAGGGAGGGGCGTGGAACAGCTGCCAGAAGCACCTCGTCCAAACGGGGCGCAGGGTACGGCAGGTCGAATAGCTATCCATGGCATTCTCCCAAGCGGCAAAACGCTCAATCACGGCAACCAGCGCCCTCACCTTCGCCAGCCACTGTCAAATAACCAACCACCCCAACCCTAACTTAAGTCCAACTCCAGCAAACAGACAGAGAATCGTCACGCACCAGAATAAAAGCGCATAGACGCGACAAACATATGTAAATAATGAATCCCCTCAAAGAAGGATCTGTACCCGCGCCATGCCTGGGCTGCAGCGCCTCATGCAACCGCCCCAAAGCCACCTGCCATGCAGAACCGCGAAGCACGCGCCCGGCTTGCGCCGCGCGGCGCGAACGCCGAAGCTAGGGCTCTGTTCATCTCCGGAGAGGATCGGCCTTGGATTGGCACACCCTGCTCACCCGCGAACGTCTCGGCAAACCCGCTCCCAGCTCTGCGGAACTGGGCCGCAGCCCCTTCCACAAGGATCACGACCGCATCATCTTCTCCGGCGCCTTCCGCCGCCTGGGGCGCAAGACCCAGGTGCACCCGGTGAGCAGCAACGACCATATCCACACGCGCCTGACCCACTCGCTGGAAGTCAGCTGCGTCGGCCGCTCGCTGGCCATGCGCGTCGGCGAGATGCTGCGCGACGAGCTGCCCGACTGGTGCGCACCGAGCGACCTGGGCATGGTCGTGCAGTCGGCCTGCCTGGCCCACGACATCGGCAACCCGCCGTTCGGTCACTCCGGCGAGGACGCCATCCGCCACTGGTTCCAGCAGGCCGCCGGACGGGGCTGGCTGGACGCCATGAGCGAGGCCGAGCGCGCCGACTTTCTCAGTTTCGAGGGCAACGCCCAGGGCTTTCGCGTGCTCACCCAGCTGGAATACCACCAGTTCGACGGCGGCACCCGGCTGACCTACGCCACCCTCGGCAGCTATCTCAAGTACCCCTGGACCGCGCGCCATGCCGAGGCCCAGGGCTACAAGAAGCACAAGTTCGGCTGCTACCAGAGCGAGCTGGCGCTGCTCGAGCAGATCGCCGCCAAGCTGGAGCTGCCGCAGCTGGAGGCGCAGCGCTGGGCGCGCCACCCGCTGGTGTACCTGATGGAGGCGGCCGACGACATCTGCTATGGCCTGATCGACCTGGAAGACGGCCTGGAGATGGGGCTGCTCGACTACGCCGAGGTCGAGGCGCTGCTGCTCGACCTGGTTGGCGACGATATTCCGGAAACCTACCGTCAACTTGGACCCCAGGATTCGCGCCGGCGCAAGCTGGCGATCCTGCGCGGCAAGGCCATCGAACACCTGACCAACGCCGCCGCCGGCGCCTTCGTCGAGCAGCAGCGCGACCTGCTCGCCGGCTGCCTGCAGGGCGACCTGGTGGAACATATGCACGGTGCGGCCAAGCGTTGCGTGCAGAGCGCCAAGTCGCTGGCCCGCGAGAAGATCTTCCACGACAAACGCAAGACCCTGCATGAGATCGGCGCCTACACCACCCTGGAAATCCTCCTCAACGCCTTCTGCGGCGCCGCTCTGGAGCAACACGGCGGACGCGCGCCGTCGTTCAAGCACCGACGCATCCTCGACCTGCTCGGCAACAATGCGCCCGACCCGAGCTGGCCGCTGTACCGCTCCTTCATGCGGGTGATCGACTTTATCGCCGGCATGACCGACAGCTACGCTACGGAAATGGCGAGGGAGATGACCGGGCGTTCCAGCCCGGTGTAACAGGCCTATGAAGAATTTGATCCGCAGCACTTTCACCTGGCATGCCGGGCCGCCGGCCTGGGGCCCGGCGCTGGTCGCCGGGTTTGGCTGCGCCCTGCCCCTGCTGCTCGGCCTGTTCACCGCCCACAGCGGCTTTCTCTGGGCCTCGGCCGGCGCCTTCCAGGCCGCGCAGGCCAACCCGCTGCACCGCTTCGGCATGCTGCGCATGCTGCTGCTCACCGGCCTCGGCGCCTGCAGCGCGGGCCTGGGCTTCTGGGCTGCCAGCCATCCGCTGGTCAGCCTCGGTATTTTCGCCGCCTTCGGCCTGCTGCTGGCCTGGCTGCAGCGCTTCGGCAGCGAGGCCGGCAAGCTGGGCATCGGCCTGGCCATCTGCCTGTGCCTGGGCCAGGGCCAGTTCGGCGTCGGCAATCTGCATAACCCCTATGCGGTGGCCATGCTGTTCATCCTCGGCGGGCTCTGGGTGATGCTGCTGGCCTTCGGCCTGCGCGGCCTGCACGGGCTGCGCATGTGGCCGTACATGCCGCGCTTCATCAGTATTCTCAAGGTGCTCAAGCGCCACGCCCAGCGCCTGCCGCGCCAGCAGTGGCGCCTGCATGCGCTGGCCTGCGTGCTGGCGTTCGCCGCCTCCGGGCTGATCGTCAACCTGGCCGGCCTGTCGCGCGGCTACTGGCTGACCCTGACGGTGATCACCACCCTGCAGCTGGAATTCCAGGGCAGCCTGGTACGCGCCCTGCAGGCCAGCCTGGCCAGCCTGGCCGCGGCCGGCCTGCTGATCGCCTTCGGCCACAGCCTGCAGAACCCGCCGCTGATGGTGATGACCCTGCTGCCGCTGGTGATCCTCAGCCGCGCCCTGCAGGCCAACCACTACGGCCTGTTCGTGCTGCAGACCAGCCTGTGCTTCGTGCTGCTGGCCGAGAGCCTGGCGCAGGACTGGCACCTGGCCGAGGTGCGCCTGCTCAACGCGCTGATCGGCGTCGCCCTGGCCCTGACCGTGGCCCTGCTGGTGCACGGCCTGCGCCTGCAACTGAGCAAGCCGCACAAGCTGCAACAGGGGCAGCAATCGCCGTAACGTCGACGCCTGGGGTGTTGCGGGCCCGCTAGGCCGCGCGCACCAGAAGCACGCTGGCTGCCGACGACCAAGCAGGCCCGGCCACTCTTCACTATGCTTGCTCTGCCCGCAGCGTCACCCAAGGAGTGAAGTGCGATGCCCAAGACCGCCGTTCCGCGCGAGCGTCGCTTCCCGTTACACGTCCATATCAGCGCCCTGTTCACCCTCCTGTTGCTGCTCACCGGCGTGGTGCTGGGGCTGTTCAACTACCAGCAGACCAGTCAGATGATCGTCTCCAGCAGCGCCAAGCTGTTCGAGCGCATCCAGCACGACGTGCAGCAGGACCTGGACAGCACCTACCGGCCGATCCGCCACCTGCTCAGCCTGCTGACCCTCGACCCGGCCACCCAGGGCGACGACCTGGACACCCGCCTGGCCCTGCTGCGCCCCTTCGTCCAGGCCCTGCGCGACAACCCCAAGCTCGGCTCGCTGTACCTGGGCTACGACGACGGCGACTTCTTCATGGTCCGCCCGCTGCGCAGCGACGCCCTCAAGCAGCGCTTCGACGCCCCGCCGGGTGCCGCCTACCAGATCTGGTCGATCGACCGCAGCGCCACCGGCACCGAAGCCTACTACCTGTTCTACGACGGCTCGCTGAACCAGATCAGCCGCCGCCAGCGCCTCAAGGAAAGCTACGACCCGCGCAGCCGCGACTGGTACAAGCGCGCCCGCGGCGACGGCGGGCAGATCACCACCGCGCCCTATGTGTTCTTCTCCACCGAGGAGGTCGGCACCACCCTGGCCCGGCGCAGCGGCCTGACTGCGGTGCTCGGCGCCGATCTGACCCTGGCCGATCTGTCCGCCACCCTCGCCGCACACCGCGTCACCCCCAACAGTGACCTGGTACTGGCCGACGCCGAGGGCAACGCCGTGGCCTACCCCGACAGCAGCCGGCTGATCCGCGTCGAGGGCGACAGCAAGCGCCTGGTCAAGGTGCGCGAGATCAACCCGGTGCTGGGCGAGCTGCTCGACGGCGAACTCAACGAACAGGACCAGGGCACCGTGGTGCTGGCCCAGCAGCGCTGGGCCATGGCCCACCGGCATATCCAGGAAGGCGGCCCGCAGGGCCTGCACCTGGCGCTGCTGGTGCCCGAGCGCGAGCTGCTCGCCGATGCCTACCGCATCCGCTGGCAGGGCGCGCTGATCACCCTCACCACCCTGCTGCTGTGCCTGCCGCTGGGCTGGCTGGCCTCGCGCCTGGTGGTCAAGCCGCTGCGCGCGCTGGTGCAGGAGGCCGAGGCGATTCGCCGCTTCGACTTCGACCACCCGGCCAGCGGCCGCTCGCCGATCCTCGAAGTCGATCAGCTAGCGGTGTCGATGACGCGGATGAAGGACACCCTCGGCCGCTTCCTCGACATCGCCGCCAGCCTTTCCGCGGAAACCCGTTTCGACGCCCTGCTGCGCCGGGTGATGGACGCCACGGTGGCGATCAGCGAGGCGCAGGGCGGGGTGATCTACCTGCTCGACGCCGACAGCGGCCGCCTCGAACCCCAGGGCCTGGTGCTCGACGGCCAAGCCCATGGCCTGGACGAACTGGGCCTGCAGGGTTTCGCCCTGGACGACGCGGCGCTGCCCGACTGGCTGCGCGGGCCGGCCAGCGGCGGAGCCAGCGTCGCCATGTCCCTGGGCTTCGACCAGGCCGGCAGTTTCCGCGGCCTGCTCTCGACGCTGGACAGCCCGCGCCTGCACCTGATTGCCGCCGGCCTGCACAACCGCCAGGGCGACACCGTCGGCGTGCTGGTGCTTCTGCAGCGCGACCACGGCGACGGCAACGACAGCATGTTGCGCCCGGAACGACTGGCCTTCGTCGACGCAGTGTCCGGCAGCGCCGCGCTGTGCATCGAGAGCCAGCGCCTGCTGGCCCGGCAGAAGCAGCTGCTCGACGCCTTCATCCAGCTGATCGCCGGCGCCATCGACGCCAAGAGTCCCTACACCGGCGGCCACTGCCAGCGCGTGCCGGAAATCACCCTGATGCTCGCCCGCGCCGCCGCCGACAGCGACGAGCCGGCCTTTCGCGACTACCGGCCCAGCGACGAGGAATGGGAGGCGCTGCATATCGCCGCCTGGCTGCACGACTGCGGCAAGGTCACCACCCCGGAATACGTGGTGGACAAGGCGACCAAGCTGGAGACCCTGTACGACCGCATCCACGAGGTGCGCATGCGCTTCGAGGTGCTCAAGCGCGACGCCTGGATCGCCTACTGGCGGGGCCGCGCCGAGGGTGGCGAAGACGCCGCGCTGGCGGCGCTGCGCGACCAGTTGCTGAACGAGCTGGACGAGGAGTTCGCCTTCGTCGCGCGCACCAACCTCGGCGGCGAGGCCATGGCCGAGGCCGACCAGGCGCGCCTCAAGCAGATCGCCGAACGCACCTGGCTACGCACCCTCGACGACCGCCTGGGTGTGTCCTGGGAGGAAGCCAAGCGTCAGCAGCGCAGCCCGGCGCCCAGCCTGCCGGTGGCAGAAGCGCTGCTGGCGGACAAGGTCGAACACCTGATCGAGCGCCCGGCACAGGAGCTGATCGCGCCGGACAACCCCTGGGGCTTCAAGCTGGAGGTGCCGCCGCACAAGTTCAATCGCGGCGAGCTGCACAACCTGAGCATCGCCCGCGGCACCCTGACCGCCGAGGAGCGCTACATCATCAACCACCACATCGTGCAGACCATCCTCATGCTCGGCCGGCTGCCATTCCCCAAGCACCTGCAGAACGTCGCCGAGATCGCCGGCGGCCACCACGAGAAGATGGACGGCACGGGCTACCCCAAGCGCCTGACGCGCGACGAGATGAGCCTGCCGGCACGGATGATGGCGATTGCCGATATCTTCGAGGCGCTGACCGCGGTGGATCGCCCCTACAAGAAGGGCAAGACGCTGTCGGAGGCGCTGAACATCATGGTCGGCATGTGCAAGGGTGCGCACATCGACCCGCCGCTGTTCGCCCTGTTCATCCGCGCCGGCATCTACCGGCACTATGCCGAGCGGTTCATGCTGGCCGAGCAGATCGATGCGGTGGACGAGCAGGCGCTGCTGGAGAAGGCGGGGCTGGCCTGACGGCCGTGGCCTGGATCGGCCGAACGGCTGATCCGGGGGAGGCGGCGCCGGAGAACCCGGCGCCGAACGCGGATCACGCCTGGTTGATCGGGTTTTCCGGGTACCAGACATCCAGCAGCGGGCTGATCTCGAAGCCCTGCAGCTCGTCGCGGCCCTTCAGCCAGGCCTCGACGGCGGTGCGCTGCGCCTCGTCGACCGAGCCGCGCTTGGCCAGGCAGACCAGACCGTAGTCTTCGCCGCCGACGTAATCCAGGCCGTTGCCGGCGATGGCCTGAGCGAGGAACTGGTCGATGAAGGCATCGACGGTCTGGTCGTTCAGGTCGGCCTTGAAGTTCAGGGTCAGCTCGAAGCCCAGCTCCTGGAATTCATCGACACAGAGCTTCTTGCGCAGACGGCGGGAACGGTTGGTCGCCATGAAACAATCCTCAAAAGTAATAACGCGCGGCACTCTAGCAGATCGCCCGACTTGTCGCTCGCTGCCCTGCCACCTTGCGGCATAATGTGCGGCAACTTTTCCCGGCGGCTGGCTGTCGTTGACTTCAGTTACTCGAGCACCCTCGCTCGCGGCTTGACCAACGAGCCGATCCGCCCCGTCGCAGTTGCCGCCTCAGTGCGCAAGGTTTTTCATCATGATCCAGCGGTTTCGCCAACTGGCGCTGAGCGCCCTGTTCCTGCCCCTCGCCCTCACCTGCCACGCCGCCGGCGGCGCCCTGCCGGCCAAGGTCGAGCAGGCACTGAAGGCCAACAAGATCTCCAACCACTCGCTGGCGGTGGTGACCCTGCCGCTGGCCGGCCAGAGCGGCGGCCTGCAGTTCAATGCCGATGTCTCGGTCAACCCGGCCTCCACCATGAAGCTGGTGACCACCTACGCCGCGCTGGAGCTGCTCGGCCCCAACCACCAGTGGACGACCGAGTTCTACGCCGACGGCCCGGTCAAGGACGGTGTGCTGCACGGCAACCTCTACCTCAAGGGCGGCGGCGATCCCAAGCTGAACATGGAGAAGCTCTGGCTGCTGCTGCGCGATCTGCGCCTCAACGGCGTGCGTCAGGTGCAGGGCGATCTGGTGCTCGACCGCAGCTTCTTCGTCGCGCCGCAACTGCCGGCCTTCAACGATGACGGCGGCGACGCCAACAAGCCCTTCCTGGTGGCGCCCGACTCGCTGCTGGTCAACCTCAAGGCGCAGCGTTTCGTCACCCGCGCCGAAGGCGGCAGGGTGCAGGTCGCCATGGACCCGCCGATCGCCACGGTGCGCATCGACAACCAGGTCAAGCTGCTCAAGGCCGGCCCCTGCCCGGCCTGGCCCGACGTGCGCTACAACGCCGTGAAGCAGTACGACGGCACCACCCTGATCGTCAGCGGCCAGCTGGCCGACGGCTGCAGCGCGCAGACCTACCTGTCGCTGCTCGACCACCCCAGCTACGCCGCCGGCGCCGTGCGCGGCATCTGGCAGGAGCTGGGCGGCAAGATCCTCGGCAAGGATCGCCTCGCCGAAGTGCCGGACAAGGCTCGCCTGCTGGTGCGCGCCTACTCGCCGGACGTGGTGGAGATCGTCCGCGACATCAACAAGTACAGCAACAACACCATGGCCCGGCAGCTGTTCCTCAGCCTCGGCGCGCAGTTTCGCACCGCCGCCGACCAGGACGACGCCATGGCGGCGCAACGGGTGATCCGCAGCTGGCTGGCACGCAAGGGCATCACCGCGCCGCACCTGGTGATGGAGAACGGCTCCGGCCTGTCGCGCGCCGAACGCATCAGCGCGCGGGAGATGGCGGCCATCCTCCAGGCCGCCTGGCGCAGCCCCTACGCCGCCGAGTTCCGCAGCTCGATGCCGCTGGTGGCGCTGGACGGCACCATGCGCAAGCGCCTGCGCCGCACCCCGCTGGTGGGCGAGGCGCATATCAAGACCGGCACCCTGAACAACGTGCGCGCCATCGCCGGTTACAGCCGCGACAGCAACGGTCAGGACTGGGCGGTGGTGGCGATCCTCAACGACCCCAAACCCTGGGGCGCCACCTCGATCCTCGACCAGGTGCTGCTGGAGACCTACAAACAGCCGAAGCGCTGAATATCTGTGGGAGGAGCGTAGGGTGGATGACGCTTTACCCATCCACCGGCGATGCACTTATGGTGGATGAGAAGAGCGCCATCTACCCTACGCAGGCCCGACAACCTCAAGCTAGCGCGCGCTGAAACGCCAGGCGCGGTGGATCTTCGGGTTGCGGGCGAAGTCGGGGTCGAGGGTCTGCGCGCTGATTTCCTCGACCTGGTAGCGCGCCGCCAGGCCCTCGTCGAGCTGGAACTTGCGGAAGTTGTTGGAGAAATACAGCACCCCGCCGCGGGCCAGGCGCGCCATGGCCAGGTCGAGCAGCTCGACGTGGTCGCGCTGCACGTCGAACACCCCCTCCATGCGCTTGGAGTTGGAGAAGGTCGGCGGATCGATGAAGATCAGCTCGTACTCGTTGCGATCCTCGGCCAGCCAGGCCATCACGTCGCCCTGCTCCAGGCGGTGCTTGTCGGAGAAACCATTGAGCGCCAGGTTGCGCCGCGCCCAGTCCAGGTAGGTCTTCGACAGGTCGACGCTGGTGGTGCTGCGCGCGCCGCCCTTGGCCGCATGCACGGTGGCCGTGGCGGTGTAGCAGAACAGGTTGAGAAAGCGCTTGCCGGCGGCCTCGCGCTGAATGCGCAGGCGCAGCGGACGGTGATCGAGGAACAGCCCGGTGTCCAAGTAATCGGTGAGGTTGACCAGCAGCTTGACCCCGCCCTCGCTGACCTCCATGAACTGGCCCTGGGCGGCCTGGCGCTGATACTGCTTGCTGCCGCTCTGCCGCTCGCGGCGCTTGATCGCCACCCGGTTCTGCGCCACGCCGAGGGCCTGGGGAATCGCCGCCAGAGCGTCGAGCAGACGCGCCTGGGCCTTGTCCGGATCGATCGAGCGCGGCGCGGCATATTCCTGCACGTGCACCCAGTCGCGGTACAGGTCCACCGCCAGGGCGTACTCGGGCATGTCGGCATCGTACAGGCGGTAGCACTCCACGCCCTCGCGGCGTGCCCACTTGCCCAGTTGCTTGAGGTTCTTCTGCAGGCGATTGGCGAACATCTGCCCGCCTTCGGACAGGCGTGCCTGCGGCGCTGCCTCGGCCGCAGGCTCCACCTCCTCGCGTCCGCGTCGCTCGCCGGTGACGAACTGCTCGGTCTGCACCTTGATCAGCAGCAGCTTGCAGGGCAATGCGCCGTTCCAGAAGGCGTACTGCTTGTGGCTGCGCAGGCCCATGCGCTTGCCCAGCTCCGGCGCGCCAGTGAACACCGCCGCCTCCCAGCCCAGGCAGGCCTGGCGCAGGCGCTCGCCGAGGTTCTGGTAGAGGTACAGCAGGCTGGCCTCGTCGCCCAGGCGCTCGCCATAGGGTGGGTTGCTGATCACCAGGCCCTTCTGGTTCTGGTCCGGGCGCGGCTCGAAGCTGCCCAGCTCGCCCTGATAGATCTTCACCCAGTCGGACAGGCCGGCGCGCTCGACGTTGTTGCGCCCGGGCTGGATCAACCGTGGGTCGGCCTCGTAGCCACGAATCCACAGCGGCGGCTTGGCCAGGCCGGCGGCGGCGCGCTGCTCGGCCTCGGCATGCAGTTTCTTCCATAGCGCCGGCACGTGGCCGAGCCAGCTGGAAAAGCCCCAACGCTCGCGGCGCAGGTTGGGGGCGATGTCGGCGGCCATCAGCGCCGCCTCGATCAGGAAGGTGCCGACGCCGCACATGGGGTCGGCCAGGGCCCCGCCCTCGGCGGCGATGCGCGGCCAGCCGGCGCGGATCAGCACCGCGGCGGCGAGGTTTTCCTTGAGCGGCGCAGCGCCCTGCTGCAGGCGGTAGCCGCGCTGGTGCAGGCTATGGCCCGAGAGATCCAGCGACAGCACGGCCTCGCCACGGTCGAGGCGCAGGTGCACGCGCAGATCGGGGTTGAGCTTGTCGATGCTGGGGCGCTCGCCGCTGCTGGTGCGCAGGCGGTCGACGATGGCGTCCTTGACCTTGAGCGCGCCGAAGTGGCTGTTGTCGATGCCCGAGCCATGGCCGCTGAACTCCACCGCCAGGCTGCCGGCCGGCTCCAGGTGATCGCGCCAGTCCACGGCCTTGACGCCCTCGTAGAGGTCGTCGGCGTTGTTCATGGAGAAGCGCGCCAGCACCAGCAGCACGCGGTTGGCCAGGCGCGACCACAGGCACAGGCGGTAGGCGGTCTCCAGCTCGGCCTGGCCGCGCACGGCGGCGGTCTGCTCGCGCGCTTCCTCCAGGCCCAGTGCCCTGGCCTCTTCCAGCAGCAGGCCTTCGAGCCCCTTGGGGCAGGTGAGAACGATTTCGTAACGATCCGACATGGACTTTCCAGTGCCTATGGCAATCAGGGAGGCGCGACCTGCGCGCCTCGACTCAAAATAAGTGACAAAACGTCACATCGCGACCCTTCGTCGGAATAAGCAAGCAGTCTCATTTGCACTAGCACAATGACGCCACTGCCGCTTGCGGCCAGGCCCCACGGCGCCTGGCCGGAAGACGCTGGACATATGCCCAGCGCCCTTATGGCCTCACCCTCATTTAGGTTACGCCCTTATGACAAATCGATCATTCACAGGCCTCGGCGCATTCGTTAGAACACTACTTAAGGCTTTCGCTGCAACGGCGAGGGCATAGAAAGTTCGCCACGCCGGCAGCGAACTTTCGCAGGCAGAAGACTCTCTGCCCGGCCTTGCCACAAGGCCAACGGGACATAACAGTCAACAGTGAGGGCAACACCCTATGAGAAGACTTAAGCGTGATCCGTTAGAACGAGCTTTTTTGCGCGGCTATCAGTACGGCATCAATGGTAAATCCCGCGAACTCTGCCCCTTCACCCTGCCTTCGGTACGTCAAGCCTGGCTCAATGGCTGGCGCGAGGGCCGCGGCGACAACTGGGATGGGCTGACCGGCACCGCCGGTATTCATCGACTCAACGAACTTCACGCTGTCGGCTGATCAGGATCACTTCCGACTTCACCATGCCGACCCCCTCCGGGCGGCGGGCGCAAGCCCAGGGGCTCCTTCGGGAGCCCTCTTTATTTGCGCAATGCCGCAATGGCATCCACCGCCTCGCGAATCAGCGCCGGGCCCTTGTAGATGAATCCCGAATAGATCTGCACCAGGCTCGCACCGGCGGCGATCTTCTCCGCCGCATGCCTGCCCTCGGTGATGCCGCCGACCGCGATGATCGGCAAACGCCCGCCCAGCTCGCCGGCCAGCACCTTGACGATATGCGTGCTCTTGTCGCGCACCGGCGCACCCGACAGCCCGCCGGCCTCGTCGCCATGGGCCAGGCCTTCGACGCCTTCGCGGCCGAGGGTGGTGTTGGTGGCGATCACCGCATCCATTCCCGCCTCCAGCAGCGCCGCGGCCACCAGCGCGGTTTCCTCGTCGCTCATGTCCGGGGCGATCTTGATCGCCAGCGGCACGCGCTTGCCGTGCTGCTGGGCCAGGTTCTCCTGGCGCTGGCGCAGCGCTTCGAGCAGTTCCTTGAGCGAGTCGCCGAACTGCAGACTGCGCAGGCCGGGGGTATTCGGCGAGCTGACGTTGACCGTGACGTAGCTGGCGTGGGCATAGACCTTGTCCAGGCAGGCCAGGTAGTCGTCCACCGCACGCTCGACCGGGGTATCGAAGTTCTTGCCGATATTGATCCCCAGCACGCCCTTGAACTTCGCCGCCTGCACTCGTTGCAGCAGGTGGTCGACGCCCAGGTTGTTGAAGCCCATACGGTTGATCACCGCCTCGGCCTCCGGCAAGCGGAACAGCCGCGGCTTGGGGTTGCCCGGCTGCGGCCTCGGGGTGACGGTGCCGATTTCGACGAAGCCGAAGCCCAGCTGGGCGAAGCCGTCGATGGCGTCGCCGTTCTTGTCCAGCCCGGCGGCCAGGCCCACGGGGTTGGCGAACTGCAGGCCCATCACCGTGGTCGGCAGACTGGCCGGCGCCTTGCTCAGCAGGCGGTTGAGGCCCAGACGGCCGCCGGCGCCGATCAGGTCGATGGACAGCTCGTGGGAGGTTTCCGGGGACAGTTTGAACAGCAGCTCGCGGGCCAGGGAATACATGGGCAGGCTTAGCTCGATAGATGAGGGTGGGCAGGCCGGCAATTATAGCCGCGCGCGGCCCACCGGCGCGAGGC
>NZ_AVOF01000872.1:0-608 GCF_000465935.2 Pseudomonas sp. EGD-AK9 | reverse complement strand
CAGACGACGCAACGATTAAAGGCGCAGTAGAAGAAGCAAAAAACAAAAGAAGAAAATCTTAGTGGACATGATTAACGTGAAAGATATCGAGTCCCGTGCGCAAGAAATTGACGCACTCGGTGTTGACTACATCTGCGTCCACACTGGCTATGATCTTCAAGAGAGGGCAAGAACTCTTTCGAAGAATTAACGACAATCAAAAACACCGTAAAAAACGCAAAAACCGCAATCGCGGGCGGCATCAAACTTGATACACTGCCAGAAGTGATCCAGCAAAAGCCTGACCTTGTCATTGTCGGGGGCGGAATTACAAGCGCAGCTGATAAGGCGGAAACAGCTTCAAAAATGAAGCAGCTGATTGCCCAAGGATAACTCCGATGAAAACGACTGAATACGTAGCGGAAATTCTCAATGAGTTACACCGTTCAGCAGCTTATATTTCTAATGAAGAGGCTGACCAGCTTGCCGATCACATTCTTTCATCCCACCAAATTTTCACTGCGGGTGCGGGGCGGTCTGGCCTGATGGCAAAATCCTTCGCGATGAGATTGATGCACATGGGCTTCAACGCCCATATAGTAGGTGAGATTCTCACTCCGCCGCTCGCC
>NZ_AVOF01000871.1:0-615 GCF_000465935.2 Pseudomonas sp. EGD-AK9 | reverse complement strand
GTGTTTTCAGACAGTGATATCGTTTCTGTCCATCTGCCTCGTACTGAGGAAACACTTGGACTTATTGATCGGAAGTATTTTGATCTGATGAAACAGAGTGCGATTTTCGTCAATACTTCAAGAGCAGTTGTTGTAAACCGTGAAGATCTTTTATCTGTAATAAAAGAACATAAAATCAGAGGTGCGATATTAGACGTTTTTTATCATGAACCTCCAGAGGAATCAGATTATGAATTGATTTCATTGCCTAATGTTCTGGCAACACCGCATCTCGCTGGAGCAACATTTGAAGTGGAGGATCATCACGTGACGATACTGAATAAAGCCCTCAAAAAGTGGAAGGGTGAAAAAACTCTTAATATTCCGACAATGTATAACAAGGACGAACTGAAAACAGGGGTATAAGAAAGGAGGCTAACAGAATGAAAAAACAAAAAGGCTATCTCGTTTTTGATATTGGCACAGGCAATGCGAGGGTAGCGGTCGTGAGTGTAACCGGCAGTGTTTTAACAGTTGAACGGGAGGACATCGTGTATTCCACAGAGACGCTTTACCCGGACAGCCGTTATTTTTCTCCTCAGGTGCTGTGGAAGCAGGTGATGAATTTGGCAAAAC
>NZ_AVOF01000870.1:0-621 GCF_000465935.2 Pseudomonas sp. EGD-AK9 | reverse complement strand
CATCGACCAGCACACAGCCGTTGGCCCGGTCCGCCGCGGCGACGATGCGCGCCGCCTGGCGCAGGTCGCGGGCGTCGGTCCAGGGCATGAATTCCAGGTGCGGATGCAGGCCGTAGGGCGCGGAAAGGTCGCACAGGGCGGCGAAGTTGGCGGTCAGGCGCGCCTCGTCCGCATCGTTGCCGGCCACCAGCAACTCGCTGGCGCCCAGCTCGGCGCCGGCGGCGAGGATGGCCTCGAACTCGGCGACGCGGGTCTCGGGTTTCAGGCGCAGGATTTCCACGTCAAGCACGCGGATGCCGGTGTCGCGCAAGCGCTGACGGGTCTGCGCACGCAGCCCGGCGTCGGCCACCAGGGGGAAGTGCTGCTCCTCCGGCGTGGCCGGCACCAGGCGCAGGCCGACATGGCTGTAACCGGCGCGGGCGGCCACCTCGACCATCTGCGGCGGCGACAGTTCGAGCACGGTGAGGGCGGCCAGGGAGAAAATGCGTTGGCTCATGGACTCTACTCTTCAGACGATCTGCGGGGCGCAGGCGCGGCCGGATTCGGCGGCCTGGCGGATGGCTTCGACCAGCGCCAGGGTGCGCCCGGCGTCCTCGGCGCTGACCAGCGGCGCGGCCTGGC
>NZ_AVOF01000869.1:0-623 GCF_000465935.2 Pseudomonas sp. EGD-AK9 | reverse complement strand
GTAGCTGTGGCTGAACGAATCAAAAAAGAATTCGATTGTGAGTTTCATGTTACTGAGCTGTTTGAGTATTCCACGATCCGTGCAATCAGTGAATACATTTTGGAGATGAAAAACTCAGATCTAGCCGGGACACAAAATGAAGATCATTATGATATCAAAAAAGATAGAAAACACCTAGAACAGAAGATTCCTCCTTATTTTGACGACAGTGTTGCGATTGTGGGGATATCTTGCCAGTTCCCGGGTGCGAAAAATCATCATGACTTCTGGAACCACATCAAAGAAGGCAAAGAAAGCATACGATTCTTTTCTGAAGAAGAGCTTCGCGCAAATGGAGTTCCCGAAGAATTGATACAGCATCCTGACTATGTGCCGGTGCAATCTGTGATCGAAGGGAAAGACTTATTCGATCCCGGTTTCTTTCAAATCTCGCCAAAAGATGCTGAGTATATGGACCCTCAGCTCCGCCTCTTATTGCTGCACTCCTGGAAAGCGATTGAAGATGCAGGATATGTGGCTAAGGAGATTCCGGCAACAAGTGTATATATGTCTGCAAGCAGCAATTCATATAGAACGTTATTGCCGAAGGAGACAACAGAAGGACATAAATCACCGGATGGCTA
>NZ_AVOF01000868.1:0-622 GCF_000465935.2 Pseudomonas sp. EGD-AK9 | reverse complement strand
GACAGAAAACACGGTCGTTGCCACAAGCGCAGAAATCCATCCGGAGGAAGGCTCGCTTTCCATCGGACGGGCCATTGCCAATACGAGAGTATACATTCTCGGCGAGGGCAATCAGGTGCAGCCGGAAGGCGTAGCCGGAGAGCTTTGCGTGGCGGGGCGCGGACTGGCACGAGGCTATCTGAATCGAGAAGACGAAACCGCGAAGCGGTTTGTCGCTGATCCGTTTGTGCCGGGTGAGCGCATGTACCGCACCGGCGATTTGGTGAAATGGACGGGCGGCGGCATCGAATACATCGGCCGGATCGACCAGCAGGTCAAGGTCCGCGGCTACCGGATCGAGCTCTCAGAAATTGAAGTCCAGCTCGCCCAGCTTTCTGAGGTGCAGGATGCGGCGGTGACAGCTGTCAAAGATAAAGGTGGCAACACAGCGATCGCGGCGTATGTCACCCCGGAATCAGCTGACATAGAAGCACTGAAATCAGCACTGAAGGAAACCCTGCCGGATTACATGATCCCGGCGTTCTGGGTGACGCTGAACGAGCTTCCGGTTACGGCAAACGGCAAGGTGGACCGCAAAGCCTTGCCTGAGCCGGACATCGAAGCGGGAAGCGGAGAATACAAA
>NZ_AVOF01000867.1:0-623 GCF_000465935.2 Pseudomonas sp. EGD-AK9 | reverse complement strand
ATCAGTGCGGCACCGCGCTGGGCAGCTCGGCCGGCTTGTCGCTGGGCGGCGGCAGTTCCTGCTGGGCCACGGTCGGGCCGGCCGTCACCACCAGCAGCGACTCGGGGTCGAGGTGCTTGGCCATGGCCGCTTTCACCTGTTCGACGCTCAACGCCTGGACGTCGCGCATAAAGTCGTCCAGGTAGCTCAGCGGCAGGTCGTAGAAGCCCATGCTGGCCAACTGGCCGACGATATCGGCGTTGCTCGCGGTCGACAGCGGGAAGCTGCCGGCCAGCTCGCGCTTGGCGTTGTCCAGTTCTTCCTGGGTCGGGCCCCTCTGCAGGTAGTCGGCGAGCAGCTGCTTGACCAGCTTGAGGGTGCCCTCACTTAGCTCGGCGCGGGTCTGCAGGTTGATCATGAACGGGCCGCGCGCCTGCATGGCGCTGAAGCCGGAGTAGACGCCGTAGGTCAGCCCGCGCTTCTCGCGCACCTCGCTCATCAGGCGGGTGCCGAAACCGCCGCCGCCGAAGATCTGGTTGCCCAGGTAGAGCGCGGCGTAGTCCGGATCGCGGCGGTCGATGCCGAGCTGGGCGATCATCAGGTGGGTCTGGTTGGAGGGGAACTCGATATGGCTGGGGCCGGGC
>NZ_AVOF01000866.1:0-624 GCF_000465935.2 Pseudomonas sp. EGD-AK9 | reverse complement strand
ACGTTTGATGAACAGGGGAATTTGCTGTTTCAAGTCAGTGAATCCTTTTTAGACGATTCACTTCCGGGACGCAATAATATCCTGCGCAAAACGTTAAATGACATTCTCATGAAGCATGCCGAGGCGGCGGGTGTAGACATCAAGTGGGGGAAAAAGGTTGTCGCTTATGAAGAAACAGCTGAATCGGTCACTGCCGTATGTGAAGATGGGGAAAAGATGCAGGCTGACATTCTGGCGGGCTTTGACGGCATTCACTCCGTTGTTCGCGATATAATGCTGCAAAAGGAGACGGAAAAAGAGCATCTCGGCATGGGAGCGTGGCGCTTTTATATCGAACTTCCTGATTACACATTCGAGGACGCAACATTCATGTATAGAAGCGGAGACACACAAATCGGGGTGGTGCCATTGGCAGAACACGCTGGCTATGTCTTCGTCCTCCAGCCTTGCACGAGCGATTACTGGGATGAGGAAGATACCCGGTTTGATAGAGTAAAAGAGATTCTTTCTGGTTTTCGGGGGCTGGATTTTGTCACAAAGCACATGTCAAAACAGCATCCTGTCATCTTTAACAAACTGGAGCGGGTCGCCGTGCAGGAGCCATGGCATAAAGGCCGCGTTGTC
>NZ_AVOF01000865.1:0-622 GCF_000465935.2 Pseudomonas sp. EGD-AK9 | reverse complement strand
ATATGAAGGCTCAACCTATGCGACAGGTGAATACTTTGACAAATACGTTTCTACTGATTTCTCACCGAAATATGAAAAAATAGCTAATCTGTTTCAAGGTATGCATATCCCGACGACAGAGGACTGGAAAAAGCTAAAAGCATTTGTGGCTGAACACGGCATGTATCACAGCTACAGATTATGCATTGCGCCGACAGGCTCTATCTCATACGTTCAATCAAGCACGGCCTCCGTTATGCCGATTATGGAACGGATTGAAGAACGAACATACGGCAACTCAAAAACGTACTACCCAATGCCTGGGCTTGCATCTAATAACTGGTTCTTCTATAAAGAAGCCTACGATATGGACATGTTCAAGGTTGTGGATATGATCGCCACTATCCAGCAGCACATTGATCAGGGAATCAGCTTTACATTGTTCTTAAAAGACACAATGACGACCCGTGATTTAAACCGAATCGATCTGTATGCACATCATAGAGGAATTAAAACCATTTACTATGCAAGAACGAAAGATACTGGGCAAGACAGCTGCATTTCTTGTGTTGTTTGATTAAAGGAGAGTTTATAGTGACAAAAATTTATGACGCAGCAAACTGGTCAAAGCATGAAGACGATT
>NZ_AVOF01000864.1:0-626 GCF_000465935.2 Pseudomonas sp. EGD-AK9 | reverse complement strand
GAATCGCTTCACCAACTGTTGGCGTGTACACAACAGGAAGCATTTCGCGAAGATGGTTTTTCAGCAATTTATAGAAAAGAACTTCGTTACGGTTTGCAAGATCACTTAAGTAAACATTTTGACGAAGGCGGTCAGGCTGCGCTTGGAATTGCTCGTACGCGCGTTGTGCTTGTTGATCAAGAGAAAGTACAGTTGGCGGCAGAAGCCCTTCTAAGCCGAGTTCTTGTCTTTCTTCTAGCGAAAAAGCAACGCCTTTATTTAAAGTAGGAATAGATAAAACTTCTTTTCCTCTAAGAGTTGTTTCTAAGTGGCCTTCTTTCGTTTTTTTTATGTTATTCAAGCAAATCTCCTTCTTTCTTGAAATAGTTAACCAAGTTAAGTAATAACCCATCTAAAATATGACCGATCATGATCTTTATGCGACTTTGTGACAATTATTCGAACAATGTCTCAAAACTATTTACATTACGTAAGCTATTGTATGCCTGTCAAAATCAAAATTCAAGAGAAGAAAATTACTTAATTTTTTAATATACTTATTTAAATTTTTTAATTGCATATTATCAGAATATAAAAAAAACACCGGTGTTTTTAGCCGGTGCATTCTATCTTTATACCCATGTTTT
>NZ_AVOF01000863.1:0-627 GCF_000465935.2 Pseudomonas sp. EGD-AK9 | reverse complement strand
TATTGCCGGGGGAATAGGTGAAGGGATTTTGCCGCTTTCAATCGCCTATTCACAAATACTGGGCTCATCCGCCGATGTATTTGTGTCTCAGCTGGTGCCAGCCGCAATTATAGGAAACGTTTTTGCTATCATATGTGCAGCCTTAATGAAAAAGCTTGGCGATAAGCGTCCAGATCTAAATGGGAACGGACGTCTCGTAAAATCTAAAAAAGCAAATGAGATTTTCAATCAAAAAGAAGCCGAAGCAAAAATTGATTTTAAACTAATGGGAGCGGGAGTTCTGCTCGCGTGTACATTCTTTATTTTTGGCGGGTTATTGGAGAAATTCATCTTCATCCCGGGCGCGATCTTAATGATTATTTCAGCTGCGGCTGTCAAGTATGCGAATATTCTTCCGAAAAAAATGGAAGAAGGCGCTTACCAGCTTTATAAGTTTATTTCTTCAAGCTTTACATGGCCGCTGATGGTCGGTCTCGGCATCCTCTTTATTCCGTTGGATGACGTAGCGTCTGTGATTTCTATTCCGTTTGTCATCATCTGTATTTCAGTTGTTATCGCGATGATTGGTTCTGGATATTTCGTAGGCAAGCTGATGAACATGTATCCGGTTGAATCCGCAATCGTTAC